>NZ_QUIB01000001.1:0-242304 GCF_003480025.1 Clostridium sp. AM46-21 | reverse complement strand
CCACTGATGAATATTCATCAGTGGGTATTTTACATTTTATAAAAAACAATCTTTGATTATTCTTCTACTGGAGCTTCAACAACTTCTTCTGTCTCTTCCGGAACTGGAAGTAATGCCTTTACGCTCAGGCTGATCTTCTTTTCTTCCGGCTTGAAGTCAACAACCTTAGCTTCAATCTCATCACCAATCTTATATACATCTTCTGGCTTTGCAACGTGATCGTATGAAATCTGTGAAACATGCAGTAATGCATCAACGCCTGGCTCTAATTCAACGAATGCACCAAAGTCAGTCATACGTGCAACTTTACCTGTTACAACTGTTCCAACAGCATATTTCTCTTCTGCATTTAACCATGGGTTTGTCTCATCAAACTTTAAGCTTAATGCGATCTTGTCACCATTGATGTCCTTGATGAATGCCTTAACAGTATCACCAACCTTGAACATCTTCTTAGGGCTTTCTACTCTGCCCCATGACATCTCTGAAATATGAAGAAGTCCATCAGCACCACCGAGGTCAATGAATGCACCGAAATCTGTTACATTCTTTACTGTACCTTCTACTGTCATGCCAACTTCAATCTTTTCGAATAATTCTTTTGCAGCTGCAGCTTTTCTCTCAACAATCAGTTTCTTTCTGTTACCAATGATTCTTCTCTTCTTAGGATTGAACTCTGTAAGCTGGAATTCAATATTCTGGTCTAAGTACTTATCAAGGTTCTTTTCATATAAGTCAGATACAAGACTTGCTGGAATGAAGATTCTTGTCTCTTCGTAAAGAACATTTAAGCCGCCATTTACAACCTGAACAACCTTACCTGTAAGAATGTCACCATTGTTAAATGCTTCTTCTAACTTCTCGTTTACTTTCTCTGCTGCAACTCTCTTGTATGAAAGAGCTACCTGTCCTTCACCATCATTTGTCTTGATAACCTTAACAGTGATTGGATCCCCAACTTTTACCAACTCTGTTAAATCGACGTTTGGAGTGTTTGTATATTCATTTCTGGTAATGATACCGTCTGACTTATACTTAATATCAACTACAATCTCATCCGGCTTAACACCGATAATTGTACCGTCGATAATCTCTCCCTGTCTGATTGATGCCTTGCTTTCATCATTTTCTAACATCTGTTCAAAACTTAACTCTGCCATGCTACTATGAACCTCCTTAATAATATAATTTGGGGTAGATGCCCCCGCAGTAATACCTACCCTACTAACGGATTCAAAAGTAGTCAAATCCAAATCAACGAGTGTCTGTATATAGTAAGTATTCTCACATTCTTGTTTACTAATATCATATAGCTTCTGAGTATTAGAACTGTTTCGACCACCTATAATGATCATAGCATCTACAGTCTTTGCAATATCTCTTGCTTCCGTCTGTCGAACTGCCGTTGCATTACAGATTGTCTCATGAACAACCACATTATACAATTTTTTTCGAATAATATCAACAATATCTTTAAATTTATTCTTATTAAAGGTGGTTTGTGATACTAAACTGAAGTTAATATGCTCAAAATCCGGCTCATTTTCTATATTTTTCACCAAATTTTCCGCTTCTGAAACGCTTTGTACTGTATATGATTTCGTCTCACACCAGCCAATTATACCCTCAACTTCCGGATGATCTTTATTTCCAACAATGATTATGCGGTTCCCTTTTTGGCTCTCATCCTGTACGATCGTATGGATTTTTTTCACAAACGGACAGGTTGCATCTACCACATTGACATGTCTGGTTTCTAACTGTTCCATGACATCTTTTGATACTCCATGCGACCGGATAATAACCGTTTCATCTTCCTGCTGATCAAGCTCTGCAAGATCTTCGATCACCAATACTCCCTTTTTTCTCAGATCCTCGATTACTTCTTCATTATGAATGATCGGGCCATAGGTATATACATGCTGTTTCCCGGCTTCTTTATACGCTGTATCAACGGCACGTTGTACCCCAAAACAGAATCCGGCCGACTTTGCTAATATAATTTCCATATTTTGTCCATACTCCGGTTTTATTTTTCTGCGATGCTGATGATCTTAGCTACAACCTCATCGATACCAAGATCTGAGCTGTCAAGATATACAGCATCATCTGCCTGCTTTAACGGCGCGATTGGACGTTCCATATCCTGTTTATCCCTTGTAATAATATCAGCTTCGATCTTATCAATATCCGGTGTTTCACCCTTTGCTATCAGTTCATCGTATCTTCTCTTTGCACGAACTGCAGAAGAAGCGGTCAGATAGATCTTTACTTCTGCATTTGGAAGAATGTTTGTACCGATGTCTCTACCATCCATAACAACATCATTTTCTCTTGCAAGCTTTCTCTGAAGATCTAACAGTTTTTCTCTTACACATGGGATAGCAGATGATTTGGATGCCATGTTACCCACTTCTTCTTTTCTGAGGCTTCCGGTTACATTCTCACCATTCAGATATACCTGCTGTGCATGATCTTCATAACAGATTGTGATCTCAATCCCTGTTATCTCATTAGCAACTGCATCTACATCCGTTACATCGATCTTTGCATTCAATAATGCAAGTGCAACTGCACGATACATTGCTCCGGTATCTACATAAATATATCCGAGTTTTCCTGCTACCAATTTTGCTATTGTACTTTTTCCTGCTCCTGCAGGTCCATCAATTGCTATATTCATTTTTTCTCTCCTTTTATCTATTTACTTTATTAACTTTCTTCTGAGCATGCAAGTCCTGCCAGATATCCGGTCGACCATGCTATCTGCAGATTAAATCCGCCCGTCAGTGCATCTACATCCAGAACCTCCCCTGCAAAATACAGGTGATCTGCAAGCTTCGATTGCATCGTTGAAGGATCAACCTCTTTTACATTGACACCGCCTTTTGTAATGATTGCCTCATCAAAGCCGCGAAGCCCCTGAAACGAAAGCGTAAAATGTTTGAGTACGGTTACTAAATTCTTCCGTTCTTCCTTTGTGATTGAATTCACCTTCTTATATGGATCGATTTCTGAACGTTTTATAACTACATCGATCAGTTTGACAGGAAGCAGATCACCAAGCGAATTATGAAAATCTTTATTTGTATATTTACTAAAATCCCGAAGAATACGATCATCCAGCATTTCTTCCGTCATTGCAGGCTTCAGATCGATATACATACTTAAATCTTTATCCAGATATTTGTGAAGATATGCAGATGCCTTTATTACCAGAGGGCCGCTGATGCCAAAATGTGTAAACAAAAGTTCTCCCTGTTCTTCAAACAGACACTTCCTACCACATTTTATCACAAGCTCTACATTTTTTAATGATAGTCCCATAAGTTCTTTGCAAAATTCATTCTTTAATTCAAATGGAACAAGGGATGGTAAAGGCACTTTGATCGCATGACCGGCGCTCTTTGCAAACCGGTAACCATCTCCGGTCGATCCGGTAAGCGGATACGATATCCCGCCAGTTGTTATGACGACTGCATCTCCATACACATCTTTCTTTCCATGTGCCGTCTTGATCTGTACGCCTTTTACTACCTGATCTTCTATAATAAGCTTCTGAACTTCCGTCTGTAGTTCTACTGTAATCTCCTGATTTCGGTTTAATTTCGTTTTTAATACTCCGATCACGTCAGATGAATGATCGCTGACCGGAAATACACGATCTCCGCGTTCTACCTTTGTCTTTAGTCCAAGTTTCTCAAAGAAATCAATCGTCATCTGATTATCAAAGGTATAAAACGGACTGTACATGAATTTACTGTTTGTTGTCACCGACTGAAAAAAGCGGTCTGCATCCCCTGCATTTGTCAGGTTGCATCTCCCCTTACCTGTAATGAATAACTTCTTTCCAAGGCGATCATTCTTTTCAAATAATACAACCTCGCAGCCATTTTCCGCAGCTGTGATCGCAGCCATCATGCCGGCCGCACCACCACCGACTACTATTATTTTTTTCATTGCATCATCCTCTTTAAACCTTCATTCGATATAGTCACTAGCAGTCTGTAGCTTTCTTTTAACTGTAGCTCCGGGGTGATATGGTCAATCGAACGTCCGTCTTCCTTTGCCAGAATGATATTCATATTATAACTTCTTCTGAAATCAAGTTCTTTTAATGTCTTGCCGACCCATTCCGGTCGAACCGAGATCTCTGCTACATTGATGTCATCCGAAATCTCAAAGAATTCCAGAAAATTACTGCATAAGAGCTTTCTTGCAACATTGATTCCGGCATCCTTTTCCGGATAGATAACTTTATCCGCTCCGATCTTGGACAGGATCTTTGCTGCTTCATCGTTATTCGATTTAGCAAGAATATATGGAACGCCCAGTTCTTTTGCTGTTATGATCGTCATTGCACTGGCTTCCAGATTATTACCCATTGCAACTACAACACCATCCATATTCTCAAGTCCTGCTTCTTTCAGGCTCTCTGTCTCACATACATTAACCGTCACTGCACATGTAACCTGTGATGAGATCCGCTTCACACATTCAGGATTACTGTCGATTGCCAGAACCTGCGCACCGGACTCCATCAAAGTAAGGGCAACATTCGTTCCAAATCGTCCAAGTCCTACTACCGCAAATGATTTTTTCATACTTTTCTCCTTATCCAACGATCACATCTTCTTCCGGATAATGAAGAAGCCGATGTTTTCCGTTTTGTGTATTAAATGCTACCACCATAGATATCGGTCCAACTCGTCCAATATACATACAGATTATAATAATGATCTTTCCTGCCGTGTTCAAAACAGGAGTCAGATTTCTGGATAAGCCAACTGTGCAGACGGCACTTGCCACTTCATACAGAGCATCCAGCAGATTCACATCATTTGTAGCCAGCAATAATATCGTCATAATAAATATCGTACTCATACTTAAGAATACAATTGCAACTGCTTTTTTTACAACGGATACCGGAATGCTTCTCTTAAAAACCTCTGTATCCTCATGGTTTCTGATCATGGCAGCAAAGGTATAGAAAATAACTGCGATGGTTACGGTCTTCATTCCTCCTGCCGTTCCAACCGGAGAACCGCCAATCATCATAAGAAGCACTCCAAAGAAAGCTGTCACCGGTCGAAGTGCCACCTGAGATACTGCCGCAAATCCCGCCGTACGGAATGTTACCGACTGAAAAAAAGCATTTAATATCCGGTCTTTTTCGGATAAATTACCAAGAGTGTCCGGATTGGAACGTTCAAGGAAATAGATAACAATTGTACCGCCGATCAATAACAGCAATGTCATAAAAATCGCGATCTTCGTCTGCAAATGAACGCCATTCCATGCCGACCGGATACTGCATCTCTTTGTACGGATTCTTCGAAACGCTTCAACCGTATCCCACCATACAATAAATCCGATTCCGCCCATAATGATCAGAAACGACGTATTCAGCATCATCAAAAGATTGGAATGATATGAAATCAGACTGTCCGCACCCATAATGTCGATACCGGCATTACAAAATGCTGAAACAGCATGAAATACCGAAAACCAGATTCCCTTTAAAAATCCGTATTCTCTGCAATAATAAAAACTGTAAATAAGTGCTCCGATCCCTTCGATCAGAAATGTTCCTTTTATTACTTTTATCGTAAACTTCAAAAGTCCCTGCTTGCTGTTCAGGTTAAATGCATCCTGCAACAGCATTGTACTTTTCAAGGTTATCTTCATTCTTAATAACAACATAAACAGTGTGATGATCGAAACGATTCCGAGTCCGCCGATCTGGATCAAAATTAAAATCACACCTTTGCCAAACAAACTCCAATAGGAAAATGTATCAACGACTACCAGACCTGTCACACATACGGATGTCGTCGATGTAAAAGCAGCCGTCAGAAGATCTGTCCATGTTCCGTTTGCAGATGCAATCGGCAATGATAATAATATCGTTCCTACAATAACTGTAATCAGAAAGCCCAGTGCTATAATTCTCGTTGTTGTAAGATAATTCCGGTTCACATATTTCTTCTTATTCATGATATTTCCCTAGACCTCTATTCAAAACAATCCCCTGCCTCTGCTATATCTGACAGATAACAAATTCATGATATAAACATGGGAAGATACAGACCGGATACCACCAGTCTGCTCTTCCCATAGTATACCTGCATATGTCATTTTTCAAACGACATAACACTTTATAATCTTATACCGGATATGCCTTATCCTCTTTGTTTACAAGTGTTGCATCAACCTTTGTTTTCTTTGCTTCTCTTAACTTGAAGAAATCAACAGCAACCTGTGGGAACAATGCATATGTTAATACATCTTCATCCTGTTCCTTGTACTGGATCATTTCTTTCTCGATCTTACCAAGCTCATTTTCAAGAAGATCAGCAGGACGACATGTGATAGGCTCCTGATCACCGATTACTTTCTTTCTAACTTCTGGATCAACCGGCTTTACAGACTGACCATACTCACCAGCAACAAGTGCCTTTGCTTCCTTTGTACACATCTTGTATCTCTCGCCTGTAACAACATTTAATACAGCCTGAGTACCAACGATCTGACTGGATGGTGTAACAAGAGGTGGTTCACCGAAGTCTTTACGAACTCTAGGAACTTCTTCCAGAACCTGTTCAAACTTGTCTTCTGCGTTCATTTCCTTTAACTGTGATACAAGGTTTGATAACATACCACCTGGTACCTGATATAATAATGTCTTAACATTAACACCAAGAACCTTTGGATTCAGAAGACCAGACTTAATCCACTCTTCTCTTAATGGTCTGAAGTAATCAGCGATCTCAGCGAGAAGGTTCTGATCAAATCCAGGATCATATGGTGTACCTTCAAATGTCTTAGCCATAACTTCTGTTGCAGGCTGGCTTGTACCAAGTGCTAATGGTGAAATTGCTGTATCAATGATATCACATCCTGCTTCAACAGCCTTCATGTATGTCATGGAAGCTACACCTGATGTATAGTGTGTGTGAAGCTGGATTGGAAGGGAAGAACCTTCCTTTAATGCCTGAACAAGCTCGGTTGCCTTATATGGAACAAGAAGGCCTGCCATATCCTTGATACAGATAGAATCTGCACCCATATCCTCAATTCTCTTAGCCATATCTTTCCAGTAATCAAGTGTATAAGCATCACCTAATGTATAGGAAAGTGCAACCTGTGCATGACCTTTTTCCTTGTTACATGCCTTAACAGCAGTTTCAAGGTTTCTGATATCATTTAAGCAGTCGAAAATTCTGATAATATCAATACCATTTGCGATTGACTTCTGAACAAAATACTCAACCACATCATCTGCATAATGACGGTAACCAAGAATGTTCTGGCCTCTGAATAACATCTGAAGCTTTGTATTCTTAAAACCATCTCTTAATTTTCTAAGTCTCTCCCATGGATCTTCCTTAAGGAATCTGAGACATGCATCGAATGTAGCACCACCCCAGCACTCAACAGAATGATATCCAACCTTATCCATCTTATCGATGATTGGAAGCATCTGTTCTGTTGTCATACGGGTAGCGATCAGTGACTGATGCGCATCACGTAATACAGTTTCGGTAATCTTAACCGGTTTCTTTTCTGCCATTTCGAACCTCCTGAATATATTCTCATATGATTATGATCATTACTGTACATTAAAGATTGCAAGGAATGTTCCTGCTGCAACTGCTGTACCGATAACACCTGCAACATTTGGTCCCATTGCATTCATCAGAAGGAAGTTCGTAGGATCATACTGGGAACCTACCTTCTGAGAAACTCTGGCTGCCATAGGTACGGCAGATACACCGGCTGAACCGATCAGCGGATTAACCTTACCCTTTGTTACCAGACACATTAACTTACCAAATAATACACCGGCTGCTGTACCGAATGCAAATGCGATCAGACCAAGTAATACGATCTTTAAAGTACTGATCTTTAAGAAAGCTTCTGCACTTGTACTTGCACCAACAGATGTACCAAGTAAGATAACTACGATATACATCATAGCATTGGATGCTGTCTCTGTAAGCTGTTTTACAACACCACACTCACGGAACAGGTTACCTAACATCAGCATACCAACCAGTGGTGCTGTTGTAGGAAGGATCAGAACAACTACGACTGTAACGATAATTGGGAAAAGAATCTTTTCCAGCTTGGTTACAGGACGAAGCTGTGGCATTCTGACCAGACGCTCTTTCTTTGTTGTAAGTGCTTTCATAATAGGTGGCTGGATGATTGGAACCAGTGACATATAAGAATATGCTGCTACTGCGATTGGTCCAAGTAATGTACCACCCATTCCAAGTTTACCGGCAAGGAAGATAGATGTAGGACCATCTGCACCACCGATAATAGAAATAGCTGCTGCTTCCTTACCATTGAATCCCATCAGGAAAGCAAGGAAATATGCGCCGTAGATACCGAACTGTGCTGCAGCTCCAAGAAGAAAGCTTGCAGGGTTTGCGATTAACGGGCCAAAATCTGTCATGGCACCTACACCCATGAAGATCAGTGAAGGAAGAATACTCCATTCATCCAACATGTAGAAGTAATGTAATAATCCGCCTTCTGCCATTATATCTGGAAACATGTTAACAAGTAACATACCAAATGAGATTGGTACCAGAAGAAGTGGCTCAAAACCAAACTTAATTGCAAGGAACATGAAAACGAACGCTACAAGGATCATAACGTAATTTTTCCAGTCAAGACTTGCAAAACCTGTCTGATTTGCTAAATTTGACAATACGTCAACTATACTACTCATTTAGTCGTTCCTCCTATCAGATTTATACAAGTACAGCATTAGTTCAGAGTTGCTAATGTATCTCCTGCTTCAACAGTTGCACCTGATGCAACGTCGATGCTTGCTACTGTACCATCTTCCGGAGCAACAACTTCGTTTTCCATCTTCATAGCTTCAAGGATCAGAATAACCTGTCCCTTCTTAACTGCATCACCAACATTTGCCTTAACATCAAGGATCTTGCCAGGCATCGGAGAAGCAACCTTAATGGAACCTGCGCCTGCTGACTTAGCTGCCGGTGCTGGTGCCGGTGCTGCCGCTGGTGCCGGTGCAGCTACAGGAGCTGCTGCAACTGGTGCTGCTACAGGGGCAACGCCACCTGCTAATTCTTCAACTGAAACATCATATGATGTACCATTTACTGTAATTCTATAATTCTTCATCGATATATCCTCCTATTATTATCTCTTAATACGTCTGATCGGACGTGTCACAAGCTTATCTTTGCTTGGATACGTTGTATATGCATTCTGTCCTGCTGATGCAGTAGCAACTGCGGCTGTGATAACTGCAACCAGTTCAGAATCATTCATTACGCTTTCACCTGTTTCTGTCTTAACGATGTCAACAATCTGTCCTGCCGGTGCAGATCCTGCATCTTCTGCCTTTGTCTCAGCAACAGGCTCTGTCTTAGCTGCTTCTGCTGCTTTTTTAGCTGCCTTCTTGACTGCTTTTGCTTCTTTATCAAAGAAGCCAGGAACAAATTTTAACAGATAGATGATAAATGATATAAAGATAAGAACACAGAATACAGTTGCCATACCGATCAGGGTGTTGGTTCCGGCTGCCTTCATCTTATCTTCAAATGTCATGTTTGCTGCAATCTCAACATCAGTTGACTTATATGGGTACATACCCTGTGAAGAAAGGGCTTCATCAGCCTGCTCTTCACTGTAACCATACTGATTCATTAACTGATATCTCTGTAAGTTATATGTTGCACTGTTGTCTACAAATGTTACCTTGATCAACGCTTCTTTTTCTGTACAGTCAGCATAAAGAGTAACGATTACATTTCCTTCTGTTTCTGCAATCTTGTATTCACCTGTGAAATCTTTAAACTCACCGCACTCATCTCCGATATTACGGAAAGACTTAACTGCTTCAATCTCATTCTCAGAAATTCCTGCATCAGAGCCTGCTTCTACAACATAGTTGTAGGTCTCATCTGCGCTTGCATATTTCTGATATGTCTCACAGGCATCTTTTGCTACCTGAGCGATCTCCTGATCGTTATAAGCAAATTTTACTCCGTTATCATCAGAAGCACTACATCCGGCAAACATAAAAGTAACAGCTAACATAGAAACTATTAATAATAATTTTTTCTTCATTTAGTTGTCACTCCTTTTATATAGTACTGTGCTTCTTATAAGGTCTCATCTCTTCCTTTGAAAGGAGCATCTGGATCGCTGCGATCACTCTCTTTCTTGTAGCATCAGGCTCGATGATATCATCAATATATCCTCTGGATGCTGCTGAAGCTGCTCCTGAAAGAGCTGCAACATATTCTGCTTTCTTTTCCTTGATGAATGCAAGCTTGTCATCTGCTGCTGCAAGCTCATCTTCATACATAATCTTAACTGCCATCTCAGGATCCATAGTACCGATCACTGCATCCGGCCATGCGTATACCATATCTGCTCCGATTGCCTTGGAGTTCATAACTGTATATGCTGTTCCATAAGCCTTGTCCATAACAACTGTAACCTTTGGAACGGTTGCATCTGCATATGCATTTGTAAGCTTTGCAAGAGCCTTTGAGATTGTCTTCTCTTCTTCAACTGTTGCAGCAAAGCCTGTTACATTTACAAGTGTAAGAACAGGAATGTTAAATGCATCACAGAAATCTACAAATTCTTCTGCCTTATATGCACCTGCTGTTGTGATCGTATCTTCCTGATTACCAACACAGCCAACTGTGATACCATCCATACGGATCAGGGCTGTAACAACATCTCCTGCATATTCCTTCTTCATCTCAAGTACAAGAGAATCATCAGCGATATTCTGAATCACTGCTCTTGGATCATTCTTGTATGAATCAAGATTTGGGATAATTCTGTTTGGATTGTCATTTGCAGAAGCTTCCTTGTCGTCCAAATTGCAGCTTGGAAGAACTTCAACCAGTGCACGGATCATACCAAGTAATTCTTCTTCTGTCTCAAATACACCATCTACATTTGCTGTATTCTCACTTACATAATCAGCTGCGGAAGTATCTAACTTTGTAATATTGTTCTCTGCTAAAGCGTTTGGAGAATTTACAAATAACTTTGCGCCTTCCTTTGTCATGAAAGTGAAATCAGATAATGATGGAACAAGGGAAGCACCGCCGCCACATGCACCAAAAACAGCTGTGATCTGAGGAATAACACCTGAAGCCATAACCTGCTTACCATATACTTCACCAAATGCATTCAGTGCATCTGTAGCTTCCTGAAGTCTGAGTCCTGCACAGTCAATCATACCGATGACAGGTGCGCCCATCTTCATAGCCATGTCATAAATTTTTGCAATCTTCTTGGCATGCATCTCACCAACGGAACCGCCTAAAACTTTAGCGTCCTGGCTGTATACATACACTAAATTGCCATTGATAACACCATATCCGGTGATAACACCATCTTTTGGAGTATCCTTATCCTGAATGTTAAAATCAGTATTTCTTGCTTTCACATAAGCACCGATTTCAACAAAGCTTGCGTCATCAAGCAATGCATTAATTCTATCGCTTGCTGACAGGGTGAGTTTGTTGCTCATTTCTAGCCCTCCATTAAATTTATTTTTAGGAGTTACATAAAAGTAATTCCAAATTTATGCCGATTTTATTGTAAAGCCTTTACGAATTTATTTCAAGTAAAATTATCATTACGACACAGTTTTTTCAAGCACTTTTTAACAATCGAACATCCCTACTAATTTTACTTAAAAAACAAAAGGGGAAAGTGGAAGTAATTGTCAGAAAATACCCCATTTTCCCCATAATTGTCTGTTTTGTAGTTAGTTGCTCATAACTATACAGCTTTTAATTTTATATTAATCCTTCAGGACATTTTTGTTTGATATCAGATAATCAATCAGTGAAATGATCGTTAATACAAGTGCAGCATAAATCAGCACCTGGTCAATCACAAATATCACTTTCCCTCCAAGATTACCGATTAGAAAACAAACCATGACCATCTGGACAACAGTCTTTAATTTGCCCCAGATACCAGCCGCAATAACAACACCCTTTTCTGCTGCGATCAGCCGGAATCCGCTAATGATAAATTCTCTCGCAATGATGATAATAACGATCCATGCAGGAATCCGTCCCTGATCAACTAATGCAATCATCGCAGAACATACCAGAAGTTTATCTGCTAACGGATCCATGAACTTTCCAAATGTTGTGACAAGATTACATCTTCTTGCGATCTGTCCATCTAATGTATCCGTGATTGCCGCAGCGATAAAGATACCAAGTGCAATCCATTTGGCTGCTGCAAAATCAAGATACATAAACACAACAAAAAATGGAATCATTATAACTCTCAATATTGTTAATTTGTTTGGTAAATTCATTCTATCATCTCCCCTGTCAGATCATATTCATTCGCATCTGTAATCCGAACCTGTACAAAGGTACCGGACATCAGCTCATATGGTGCATCAACAAATACCATACCATCTACATCGGGCGCATCCCGATAAGTTCTTCCGACATATACATCGTCTTCTGCAACATAGCCTTCGATTAGTACTGTAAGGCTCTTGCCAAGCAGCTCCTGATTCTTGTCGTATGATACTTCCTGCTGCAATGCCATTATATCATCCCGCCATTTTTCTGCAACCTCATTTTCAATCTGATCAGGAAATGATGCTGCCGGAGTTCCTTCCTCCGGTGAATATGTAAACACACCCAGACGGTCAAATTCTGACTCATTCACGAATTCCATAAGCGCCTCATGATCTGCTTCTGTCTCACCCGGGAAACCAGCAATCAGTGTCGTACGGATTGCGATATCAGGAATCCGGATCCGAAGCTTTGCAATCAATTCCACAATATCCTTTTTACAGGTACGTCTTCCCATGTGTCGCAATACAGAATCTTCTGAATGTTGGATCGGTATATCGAGATAATGACAGACCTTTTCTTCCTCTGCGATCGTATCGATCAGCTCGTCTGTGATCTCCTCCGGATAGCAGTACATCAAACGTATCCACTTGATTTCCTCGATCTTGCAGAGTTCATGTAATAATTTTGAAAGTGTCTTTTCACCATACAAATCCACTCCATAGAGTGTTGTTTCCTGTGCAACAAGGATCAGTTCTTTTACTCCCTGTGCAGCAAGCTCTTTTGCAGATGCCAGAAGCTGTTCCATCGGAATACTTCTGTATTTTCCTCTGATATATGGGATTGCACAGTAAGTACACATTTTTCCGCAACCCTCTGCGATCTTCAGATATGCCATAGAAGCGCCGGTCGTAACGATACGTCCGCCAACTGCCTCCGGCATATAATTGATATCTGTAACAAAGGAATGTTCTTCTTCAGATCCGATTGCATCCACGATCGCATCATAATTTGCAGCTCCGACAATTGTATCAATCTCCGGCAGTTCTGCAAGAATATCGTCCTTATACCGCTGTGACAGGCAGCCGGTAACGATCAGCTTCTTTAATGATCCTGTCTTCTTCAGCTCTCCGTATTCTATTATCGTATTAATACTTTCTTCCTGCGCATCTTTGATAAATGCACAGGTATTGATAACAACTGCCTCTGCCTCATGTTCATCATTTGTGATCTCATGTCCTGCCTTATGCAGAAGTCCGAGCATTACCTCACTGTCCACAAGGTTCTTATCGCAGCCCAATGATACCATCAATACTTTCATATATGTTCTTTCCTCAGGTTATTTTATATTGATCGAATCTACACAGTTATGCATAAGCATTGCGATCGTCATAGGACCAACTCCACCCGGTACAGGAGTAATTGCTCCTGCAACCTTGCTTGCTGATTCAAAATCAACGTCGCCGCATAATTTGTTATTCTCATCTCTGTGTATTCCGACATCGATCACGGTTGCGCCCTCTTTGATATAGGATGCATCGATCATCTTCGGTCTGCCGATCGCAACTACAAGAATATCTGCACGCTTACATACCTCTTTCAGATCCTTTGTCTTTGAATGACAGATCGTAACCGTTCCATTCTCGCGTAATAACAGCATAGCCATCGGTTTGCCTACGATATTGCTTCTGCCGATCACGACACATTCTTTTCCTGCGATCACGATTCCGGAACGCTTTAAGAGCTGGATCACACCAGCCGGTGTACAGGATACAAATCCAGGCTGACCGATACTTAATGCTCCAACGCTCATCGGATGGAAGCCATCAACATCCTTTAATGGTGAGATTGCTTTAATGATCTTGTCCTCATCGATATGTTTTGGAACCGGAAGCTGTACCAGAATTCCATTTACAGCATCGTCCTTATTCAATTTATCGATCAGTTCTAACAGTTCTTCCTCCGTTGTCTCTTCCGGAAGCTCATAAGACAAAGAATCAATGCCGATATAGGCACATGCCTTTTTCTTATTGCCGACATATACGGAAGATGCCGGATCATTTCCTACCTGGATAACTGCCAGACAGATCTTTACACCTTTTGCTGAAAGCTCTGCAACCTGTTCCTTTAATTCATCTTTTATCTGTTTTGATATTGCTTTTCCATCAATCAGTTGAGCCATATTTGATTTATTCCTCCTTAGAATAATCCGCAAATTACACCATCATCATTTACACTGATATTTTCAGCAGCCGGCACCTTAGGCAGACCAGGCATTGTCATGATCGTACCAGTGATTGCGACCACAAAGCCGGCACCTGCACTGACATATACTTCACGGATATTAATATCAAATCCTTCCGGTCTTCCAAGCTTCTTTGGATCATCCGAAAGTGAATACTGATTCTTTGCCATACATACAGGGAAGTTTCCAAATCCCATCTCTTCAATCTTAGCGATCGCACGATCTGCTTCCGGACTGTATGTTACATTTGCTGCACCATAGATCTCTGTTGCAATGCATGAGATCTTTTCTTTAATTGACAGCTCATCTTTATATAATACTTTAAAATCACTCTTTTTGTTCTCAAGTGTATTTAATACTGCATTTGCAAGCTCGATACCGCCTTCGCCGCCTTTTTCCCATACATTTGCAAGAGCGAAATCACAGTTTCTGTCTTTACAGAATTTCTCCACAAACGCAAGTTCCGCATCTGTGTCTGTGATGAAACGGTTTAAAGTAACGACAACAGGAACCTGATACTTCTGAAGATTCTCGATGTGCTTTTCAAGGTTTACGATACCTTTCTTTAATGCTTCCAGATTCTCCTGACCAAGCTCTGTCTTCGGTAAACCGCCGTTGTACTTCAATGCCTTTACGGTCGCAACCAGAACAACTGCATCCGGCTTCAGTCCGTTCATACGGCACTTGATATCAAAAAACTTCTCTGCGCCAAGATCTGCTCCGAATCCAGCCTCTGTAATTACATAGTCTGCCAGCTTTAATGCTGTCTTTGTTGCGATTACACTGTTACAGCCATGTGCGATATTTGCAAATGGTCCACCATGCACAAGTGCAGGTGTATGCTCCAACGTCTGGATCATATTCGGCTTGATTGCATCCTTTAAGAGTGCAGCCATAGCACCAACCGCTTTCAGATCCTTTGCTGTTACAGGCTCGTTCTGATAATTATAAGCAACAATGATCCTGCCAAGTCTTTCCTTCAGGTCATTGAAATCCGCTGCCAGACAAAGGATCGCCATGATCTCTGATGCAACCGTGATCACGAAGCCATCTTCTCTTGGCACACCATCTACACGCTTTCCAAGTCCGATCACGGTATGACGCAGCGCGCGGTCATTCATATCCATACATCTTTTAAATACGATACGGTTCACATCAATGCCGAGTGCATTTCCCTGATGAATATGGTTATCCATCATTGCTGCAAGCAGATTGTTTGCAGATGTGATTGCATGGAAATCACCAGTAAAATGAAGATTCAGATCCTCCATCGGTACTACCTGTGCATATCCGCCGCCGGCAGCACCGCCTTTGATACCAAAGCACGGACCAAGTGATGGTTCACGAAGTGCGATAACCGCTTTCTTGTTCAGTCTGCCCATAGCTTCACCAAGTCCGACTGTAATCGTTGTCTTGCCCTCTCCTGCAGGAGTCGGATTGATCGCTGTAACTAAGATCAGCTTACCATTCTTATTTTTCTGTACGGAAGCGATCAGC
Source organism: Clostridium sp. AM46-21 (assembly GCF_003480025.1). NCBI lineage: Bacteria > Bacillati > Bacillota > Clostridia > Eubacteriales > Clostridiaceae > Clostridium > Clostridium sp. AM46-21. Next base: position 226,218 of record NZ_QUIB01000001.1, on the reverse strand, counting down.
TCATCTGACAACTTTGCTTTATATTTGCCATACATCTCGATATCATCTTCTTTGATGTCAAGCTTTGCTGCAACCTCCTTTATATTCTTCATCTCTGCCTGCTGTGCAATTTCGATGTCGTTTAACATTTAATATGTCCTCCCTGAGTGTAATTTTATCCTATAGCAGGTAAAATCTGCCTATGCACGCTATATCCCTTCACCGGCATTTTCCCTGTATAAATATCATTTGAATCTGTATTATAAATTATTATCTATATATTCGTCAAATTCTTCCTGCGTCATAAGTATCTTTCTTGCCTTTGTGCCTTCCTCCGGACCTACAACCCCGGCACCTGCAAGCTGATCCATGATACGTGCCGCACGGTTAAAGCCGATCTTAAACGCACGCTGCAGCATTCCGATCGAGGCCTTTTCTTTATCAATGATAAAGCGTCCGGCTTCTACAAAATAATCATCCTTATCACTTCCACCGCTCATACCGGGTGCACCGGCCGCTCCGGTCTGTGTAATAGACTTAGATATATCATCATCATACGTTCCGACACCGTTCTGTTTCTTCAGATACTCCACAACGGCTGACACTTCTTCATCAGAAACAAAAGCTCCCTGTACACGAACCGGTTTTGGATAACCGGTCGGATAAAATAACATATCACCCTTACCGAGAAGCTTCTCTGCACCATTCATATCTAAGATGGTTCTGGAATCTACACCGGATGATACAGCGAATGCAATTCTCGATGGAACATTTGCCTTGATCAGACCGGTAATAACATCTACCGATGGACGCTGAGTTGCTATAACCAGATGGATACCTGCTGCTCTGGCAAGCTGTGACAAACGGACAATCGCGTCTTCCACTTCTCCGTGAGCAACCATCATCAGGTCGGCAAGCTCGTCCACAATCACAACGATCGTCGGCATTTTCTTTAGCTTCTCATCATCTACTGATCCGGAAGCAAGTGCCTGTTCTACTTTGTCATTATATCCCTGTATATTTCTGACTCCACATTCTGCAAACATCTGATATCTTCTGGTCATTTCCTCTACCGCCCAGTTCAGTGCACCGGATGCCTTCTTCGGATCGGTTACAACCGGGATCAGCAGATGTGGAATGCCATTATAACAGGCAAGCTCTACCATCTTCGGATCGATCATGATAAGTTTTACTTCTTCCGGTTTTGCCTTATATAAGATACTCATTATCAGCGTATTGATACAGACCGACTTACCGGAGCCTGTGGCGCCGGCGATCAGCAAATGCGGCATCTTGGCTATATCCGTAACTATAACCTGTCCACTGATATCTTTACCGACTGCAAATGCGATCTTGGATTTGGAATTCTTGAAATTATCCGATTCCACCAGTTCACGAAATGCAACAATTGAATTTTCTTTGTTTGGTACTTCGATTCCGATCGCTGCCTTGCCGGGGATCGGAGCTTCGATACGAATATCCGCGGCTGCAAGATTTAACTTGATATCATCGGCAAGACCAAGGATCTTACTGACCTTCACGCCCTGCTCCGGCTGCATTTCAAACCGGGTAACCGCCGGTCCGCAGCTATAATTTGTGATCGTAACATTAACACCAAAGTTTTCCAATGTATTCTTCAACTTGATTGCTGTAGAGCGTACCTGTGCATCCCGGTTCGCATTGTGATTCTTCGGCGGCTGTGCCAGAAGATTGGGTCCCGGAAATTTATACTTTGCCCCCTCTTTATAGCTCTTCTGTCCGGGCTTGTCTGCCGCCGGTGCAGGCTTTTTCACTGTCTGAGAGTTCTCTGTTTTTCCTGTCACACTGGAAAATGCAGAATCCATATCCGGATCGTAATCATCCGGTATCACACTAACAACCTCCGGATGCTCATTTCCATTGATCGCACCGGAAAGAACATCTTCCTCATCCTCAAATTCAGCATCAAAGATGTCTTTTGTCCGCTGAACAGGAATCTCCTGTGTATCACCCATAGGAACTGTCGACGGAACACTGGCTGCCGTTTCCACAGGAGCAGTTTCTGATTTTCTCCTGCTCTTTGTAACTGACGTTTTCTTCGCAAACGATACCGGTATCTGTTCTTCTCTTTCATCATGAAGTACAATCTTCTCTACATCATTATTAAATGTAAGGAAATCGTCATCCGGTACATTTATTTCATGGATCTCATCCTCATTCTCAAAGAAGTCCTTCGCTTTGCCCTTTTGCTTTTCACCGCTTTCATAGACCTTCAGGTTCTCAAGCCTTACCTGGCTGTTTCCGGACTTTCCGGACTTTTTCTTATTCTTTTTAACCGGTCTGCACTCCTGCTCCGGTTCTGCATATTCTTCTTCCCTGTAAAAGCTGTTGATCAGATTCTTAAATGTATCGATCACTGAGATTCCCGTGATCAGGACAAACATAACAAGCGCACCAAGGATCATTACCAGTGTTACGCCCACGATACCGATCGTATTCCGGAAGATAAAGAACAGACCGCCACAGATAATTCCACCGCCCATATGCTCCTTATATCCATCCAGATATAACTGTTTTACAGATAAATAATCGGTTGTGAAGATCATCTGGCTGATCATCGATATGATCATCAGAACCACACCGATATAGATTACTTCATTTCTAACCTTTTTATTACCAAGATTGGAAATAATAAATGCCGATGATATAAAAAGATATACCGGAAATATGTATTCGGCAAATCCGATCACACCAAACAGGAAACCGGATATTGCATCGCCGACCTTTCCACATTTGCCAAAGTTAGCGATCATCAAGAATATGGAAAAAGCAAGAATGACTAACAGGATTACTTCCAGACGTACTTCCCTGTTATCTTCTTCTATCTGTTGTTCCATCTGTTTTTTTGATGTATTTGGGTTCGATACTGTATTTGACCTTTTAGCTGTACTATTTTTTTTCACCGTACCATTTTTCCCGGTTCCACCGGTGGCTCTGGCCGTTCCGTTCTGTTTTGCCGTCCCGTTTTTCTTTCTGGTTTCAGCCATTTTCTTCTCCCACTTACTTAACTTAAATTAACGTACAAAATAATAAATGACAGATATCACACCTGCGCATAAACAATAAATGGAATATCCCTTGAATTTATTGTTCTTTACTGATTTCAGCATCACTTTGATACAAAGAAAGCCTACAATGCCCGCAACGATCATACCGATCACATAATTCAGGATCTCTGATCCGGCAAGACTTGCACCTGCCAGATCCGGGATCTGAAGAATACATGCCCCAAGGATTGTCGGAATCGACATGATGAATGAATATTTTACTGCAAATTCTCTGTTGAATCCACATGCAAGACCTGCTGTGATCGTAGAGCCCGATCTTGAAATACCGGGAAGAGTTGCAATCCCCTGCGCCAGACCGATAAATAACGAATTCTTATATGTAGCCTCTGCCGGTCCTTTATTGCCCTTCTGAACACGATCAGCAATAAATAAAATCACAGATGTGATACAGAGACAAAATCCCGGAACTAATAAAGTATTTCCGGCATTTTCAATCTTACTCTCAAACGGAAGTGCGATCACCATAGTTACAAGTGTTGATAAAATAACAAGCATTACGAATTTACGGTATTCCGTTTCAATGATCTTACGATATGGTTTCTTCTCCTTGGAAAACAGATTTGCAAAAAATCTCCCTACATTGCAGCAGGCAAGACCGATAATCGTAAATCCTTCTACGATCAGTTCAACAATATCCTTCCAATACACAATAAAGATGGCAACCAGTGTGCCAAAATGAAGCAGGATATCAAACATGATGCCTGTATCTGTATTTACATGAAACATGTTCTTAAAGATTGCGAGATGTCCTGAACTGCTGACGGGAAGAAACTCGGTTGCTCCCTGAATGATTCCCATAATGATTGATTCTAATAGTGACATAATTGCTCCGATCTGCTGTATAACCAGCACTGTTTTATTGTTTTCTCCATCTATACCGTTTTTCTATGTACCGGCCAATAGCCGTAAAAAAACGAACCATCAGCCTATTTTACTATCATTCCATCAATTTATCAAGTCATAGAGTTTGTTTAATGCAGCCGATATTCCTCCGATCCTGTCAATAATGCCGCATTCGACCGCTTCTTTTCCAACAAGAACCGAACCGATATCTTTGGATAATTCCTGTGTATTGAACATAATCGATCTTAATGAATCTTCACCGATCTTGGAATGACAAGACGTAAACTGTATGATTCGATCCTGCATCCGTTCGATATATTCGTAATTTTGTCTCACACCTAGCACAGTATCGGATACTCTGAGAGGATGCACGACCATCGTTGCTGTCGGTACGATAAATGATACATTACCTGATACTGCAAGTGGCACACCGATTGAATGACTTCCTCCAAGCACCAGTGTAACAACCGGTTTGCTGATTGATGCCAGCATTTCTGCTATTGCAAGACCTGCTTCTACATCCCCGCCTACTGTATTTAATAATACAAGCACACCTTTGATGCTCTCGTCATCCTGAACAACCGCAAGCTCTGGCAATACATGCTCATATTTTGTAGTCTTGGTATCGGATGGCAGACTGACATGCCCCTCAATCTCCCCGATGATATCAAGTAACAATATATTATATTTTTCACTGTTTCCATTTATGATGATCTGACCATTTTCTACAATGAGTTCCTGTCTTTTTAATTCCTGATCCATATAAACGACTTCCTTTCTTATAGTCAGAAATGTTCCGCCTGTATAAATACGAATATCATTTTTGCTTTCCCATTCAACCATAACTTTTTTGCAAAAAATAACAGGCAGGAAGATTTTTTCATTTCTTCCTGCCTATTGTTTGATACTTTATATGAAATTATTCATAAATTACATAACGAGTGTAATCTCATTTACATCATCCAGTTCATCAAATAGAATATAGTTATCTTCCATCGCCTTTCCATTTACAGTCATGCTCTGGCAGCCACTTTCATGTCCGTCCGGATTCGTAACATGAATATTTAACTTCTTGCCACGATAGTTCTTTGTGATATCGAACTCTTTCCAGTCGGATGGTACTGCAGGTGCGATCTTAATTCCGTAGAAATCAGGACGCATACCCATGATACCCTCAACACATCCAACCATACAGGTGGATGCTGTTCCTGTCAGCCAGTGAACATGGGAACGGCCTTCATAAGGACTTCCAACTGACTCCGTGAACTGACCATGGCAGTAAGGCTCTAACTTACGAACCTCAGCCTTATCATTCATAGATGCCGGTGAACTCTCGTCAAAGTATTCAAATGCACGATTACCATGTCCCATCAATGCTTCAGCAGGATGATCCAGCCCTGTGGCTGTGAGAAGATACCTGCATTCTCCTTTGTTCCTGCATTGAACAGAAGCATCAGTGCTCCGTCAAACGCATGCTCCTTATATGGCGGGAACATCAGTCTGACACCATATGGTGTATTTAATTCTCTGTGAACAGATTCCAATGCAAGCTCGCTCTGTTCTCTGGTAGCAAGGCCACTGATAACTGCCCATGACTGAGGGTTCAGCCACATGCTTGCTTCAGGATCATTCTTGGAACCGATCACCATACCGCCCTCTTTATATCCACGGATATAACGGTCATCTTCCCAGCATTTCTCCTGAATGGTGTTACCCATCTTATACTGGATCTCATTGATATAGTCAATATAATCTGCATCGTCTTTTAACTCTGCAAAATACTTAATTACAGTCATTGCATAATAAAGCTGCATTGCTACAAATGTAGACTCTCCACGCTTGCCAAGTCTTAAGCAGTCGTTCCAGTCCGCATGAAGTCCTGCAGGCATTCCATTGTCACCCAGACGATTCATAGAGAAGTCGATTGCTCTCTTCAAATGCTCGTATACGGTTCCTTCATCCTTATTTGCAAATGGGATAACCTCATCTATAAAACCAATATTACCTGACTCTGCGATATATTTGTAAATGGTCGGGAATAACCATAATGCATCATCTGCACGATATGCAGGATGTCCGGTCTCTTTTACATAAGATGGATCATCTGGTGTATCCTCATGACCAGGGTTGTGTGTGTACTTAACCAGCGGAAGTCCGCCACCATTATCTACCTGAGCGGATAACATGAAACGAATCTTTTCCAGTGCCATTTCCGGTGCAAGATGGATGATACCCTGAATATCCTGTACGGTATCTCTGTAGCCATAACCGTTTCTCAGACCACAGTATGTAAAGGATGCAGCTCTTGACCAGATAAAGGTCATAAAGCACTGATAAGAATTCCATGTATTGATCATGTTGTTAAATGACTCGCTCGGTGTCTTAACCTGGAAGTTATTCAACTTGCCATGCCAGTAATCGATCAGCTCCTGAAGCTCTGCAGCGCAGGTCTTCTCATCTTCATAGGCTTTCATGATCTCATTTGCTGCAGCCTCGTCCTTCATACCAAGGATGAATGAAAATGTCTTTGATTCACCAGGTGCAAGCGTCACCTTTGTCTGAAGCGCGCCACAAGAATTCTCGTTATAGTTTAATTTATTACCACAGTCACCATTGATAACAGCAACCGGGTCAGCATATGTGTGATACATACCAAGGAATTCTTCTTTATCTCCACAGTAAGAAGCAACTTCACTGCCTGCAAGTCCGAAGAAACGCTTGTTTACAGCATTTCCATCCACTGAATCATTAACTACATTCTCATTGATCACCTGAAGGATCTTCTGATCTCTGTAATAGGTTCTTGAAATAAATAATGTATACTGTAAGTTTACCTGATCCTGCTCATAGTTACAGTCATTTGTAAATTCACAGAAACCGATCGCAGACAGATGCCTGGTCTTATTGGATTTGTTTGTAAGAGTTACATTCCATACCTCATGTGTCTTATCCAGCGGTACATAATAAAGTACCTCAGAATGGATACCGGAATAATCTGCCATAATATTCGTATATGCAGTTCCGTGATGACATTCGCTCTTATACTCATCCAGGCTCTTGCCTACCGGCTGCCAGGATGCTGACCAGAAATCTGAAGTATCGTCATCTCTTAAGTATACATATCTTCCCGGCTGGTCAAAGCTATTGAAGATGTAACGGATAATTCTTCCGTTTGCACCACTCTTCTCAAAGCTGTAACCACCTGCATTATTGGAGATAATTGCACCATAGGCAGGCGAACCAAGGTAGTTCGCCCAAGGTGCAGGAGTATCCGGTCTGTCTATTACATATTCTTTTCTGGTTTCATCAAAATGTCCGTATTTCACACACATACCCTCCCGTATATTTTTTGTTTTATTTATTCTCAACGTCCTTTAAGCTGAGACTGATACGTCCAGCTCTTTCGTCGATCTTGATAACCTTAACAACAACGTCGTCGCCTACATTTACAACGTCTTCAACCTTTGCTACTCTCTTATCAGAAAGCTTTGAAATATGGATCAGACCGTCTTTGTTTGGTGCAAGTGAAACGATCGCACCACAATCAAGGATCTTGACAACCTTACCCTTGTAGTCATCACCAACAACAAGTGGCTCAACGATCATCTTGATCATGTTCATAGCCTTGTCCATGCTCTCCTGATCAACGCCGCATACAGATACGTTTCCATCATCATCGATATCGATCTTAACGCCTGTCTCCTCAATGATCGTATTAATTGTCTTTCCTCTCTGTCCAATTACTTCGCCGATCTTATCAGGATCGATCTTGATCTGAACGATCTTTGGAGCATATTCGTTGACATGTGTTCTTGGTGCAGGAATTGCGCTGCTCATAACACCGTCCATAATGAATAATCTTGCTTCTCTTGTTCTCGCGATAGCTTCTTCTACGATCGGCCTTGTCAATCCGTGGATCTTGATATCCATCTGGATTGCTGTGATACCCTTATAAGTACCGGTTACCTTGAAGTCCATATCTCCGAAGAAATCTTCCAGCCCCTGAATATCTGTTAATACTACATAATCATCATCTGTATCACCTGTAACCAGACCACAAGAAATACCTGCAACCATTGACTTTAATGGTACGCCGGCAGCCATCAGTGACATACAGGATGCACAGGTAGATGCCATAGAAGTAGAACCATTTGACTCAAATGTCTCAGATACGGCACGGATCGCATATGGGAACTCTTCTACAGATGGTAATACTGGAAGCAGAGCACGCTCAGCAAGTGCACCATGTCCGATCTCACGACGTCCCGGTCCTCTGGATACCTTTGTCTCACCAACAGAATATGATGGGAAATTATAGTGATGCATGTATCTCTTGGATACTACATTCTCATCTAAGCCATCGATCTTCTGGATCTCTGATAATGGAGCCAGAGTTACGATATCGCAGATCTGTGTCTGTCCACGAGTGAACATTGCAGAACCATGTACTCTAGGAATGATATCAACCTCAGCAGCAAGTGGTCTGATCTGGTTGATCGCACGTCCATCCGGTCTCTTATGATCCTTTAAGATCATCTTTCTAACTGTCTTCTTCTGATACTGATATAATGCTTCAGGGATCAGTGCAAGCCATTCTTCATTGTCAGCAAATGCCTCTTCTAACTTCTCTCTGATCTGTCTGATATTTTCTTCTCTTACCTGCTTCTCATCTGTAAATACAGCAACTTCCATCTCAGCAGGAGTTACGATCTCTTTCATAGCTGCAAATAATTCTTCCGGAATTGCACAGCTTACATAATCATGCTTTGGCTTACCAACTTCTTCTACCATCTTGTTGATGAATTCAATGATAGAAAGGTTTACATCATGTGCCTTGTAGATTGCTTCGATCATCTTGTCCTCAGGGATCTCATTTGCACCAGCCTCGATCATGATAACCTTTGTGCTTGTAGATGCAACTGTAAGCTTCAGATCACCCTCATCCCACTGTTTCTGTGATGGGTTAATGATGAATTCTCCATCGATCATACCAACCTGTGTCATTGCACATGGTCCGCAGAATGGAACATCTGAAATTGCTGTTGCGATAGCTGAACCAAGCATGGCAACCAGCTCTGGTCTGCACTCAGGATCAACAGATGTAACAAGGTTGTTTAATGTAACATCATTTCTGTAATCCTTAGGGAATAATGGACGCATAGGACGGTCGATAACACGGGATGTAAGTACTGCATTCTCAGATGCTTTTCCCTCTCTCTTATTGAATCCGCCAGGGATCTTTCCTACTGCATACATCTTCTCTTCATATTCAACGCTTAATGGGAAGAAGTCGATTCCGTCTCTTGGCTTCTCAGATGCAGTGATCGTTGATAATACAGTTGTATCACCATAATGCATAAATGCAGCGCCATTTGCCTGTGCTGCTACTCTGCCGATATCAACACGAAGTGTCTTGCCGGCAATGTCCATAGAATAAGTCTTAAATTCTTTGCTCATTTTCTTTTCTCCTGTTTTTCTATTATTAACCGCAGCAGGCTCGAAACAACTACAAGACGCACCTTATAGATACAGCTTGTAGAAGTCTCGAATTGCCATGCCGCAATCTCTTAAAGTTTAGCATACTCATATGTCAAATACAAGATTGAATCCAAAAAAAACAGGCCATCCCAACATACATTGGAACAACCTGTCTTTCTTATCTGTGATGCAGAAATTATTTTCTTAAGCCAAGGCTCTCGATCAGCTTTCTGTAACGCTCAATGTCTTTGCTCTTTAAGTAAGCAAGCATGTTTCTTCTCTGACCAACCATCTTTAACAGACCACGATTTGAGTGGTGATCCTTAGGATTAGCCTTAAAGTGCTGGTTTAAATCATTGATTCTTGCTGTAAGAAGTGCAATCTGTACTTCTGCTGAACCTGTGTCATTTGCATCCTTGCCGTACTTAGCAACGATTTCCTGTTTCTGCTCTTTTGTTATCATAATAACAATCCTCCATAATATTATACTTGGCCTGAACTGGGTAAAAGGACGGAGACTCCTTAAACTAAGTACAGGCTGACCTTTGTCAGACTACCACACTTTCAAAGGTGTGTCAACTTTAAAATCAGGGTTTTCTGTGTTTTTGGCTGCACAAAACATATTTTTTGTTTTTCAACTACTATATAACAAGCATTTTCTGTTGCTTTTTGTTTTTCAACTACTATATAATAGCATCATGACGATATGGAGAGCAATATAAATATACTGTTCTTCAGACATCTGACACAGACACATCAAATGTAAAATGCTGTCTGTGTTTATTCTACATGAAGGAGATTACTTATTATGTCAGGTTCAACATTTGGAAATAAATTCAAGATCACTACATGGGGCGAATCCCATGGAAAAGCACTCGGTGTTGTCATTGACGGCTGTCCTGCCGGTCTTCCACTTACCGAGGATGATATTCAGGTATACTTAAACCGCAGGCGTCCGGGCTTCTCCCAGTTCTCAACGCCAAGAAAGGAATCCGATCAGGTAGAGATCCTTTCCGGTGTATTCGAGGGAAAGACCACAGGCACTCCGATCTCACTGATGGTTCGGAACACCTCCCAGCGCTCCGGTGATTACGGTGACATCGCTACCTACTATCGTCCGGGACATGCTGATTATACCTTTGACCAGAAATATGGTTTTCGCGATTACCGTGGTGGCGGCCGTTCCTCCGGCAGAGAAACGATCGGCAGAGTTGCTGCCGGTGCGATCGCTGCAAAGATCTTAAAGACATTGAATATCTCATTTACAACCTATGTCTCATCGATCGGCGATATCGTATCCGACCCTGCCGACTTTGATGCAGACTATATCTCAAAGAATGAACTGAACATGCCGGATGCAAAAAGCTGCGCAGCTGCATCTGCATATCTTTCTGATATCATGGCACAAAATGATTCGATCGGTTCTACTGTCAAATGTATCGTATCCGGTGTTCCGGCAGGTCTTGGTGATCCGGTCTTTGATAAATTAGATGCAAATCTCGCCAAAGCCCTTATGTCGATTGGTGCCGTAAAAGCGGTTGAGATCGGGGATGGCGTCATGGTATCCGAAAATACCGGCTCTTATGATAATGACGGTTTCCATATCGAAGATGGTGTTGTAAATAAGAACTCGAACCATGCCGGTGGAATCCTTGGCGGAATCAGCGACGGTTCTGATCTGTTGCTCACCTGTCATTTCAAGGCTACACCATCGATCGCCAGCAAACAGAAAACAATCAATAAATCCGGTGAAAATATTGATGTGTCGATCCGCGGCAGACACGACCCAATCATCGGTCCCCGCGCTGTAGTCGTTGTAGAATCTATGGCTGCGATCACAATCATGAATGCGCTGTTTGACAACATGTCCGCAAGAATGGACAAGCTGGTGGAGTTTTATAAATAGTGAGATTTGCTGTTCTCTACAGTATGGACTTTCCCACATACAACCAACTGCCCCATACAGATGACTTGTTGCAATTTCTATTCGATGTATATGCCTGATTCGTAATACTCCTGTGTTAACTCACCTACGGATCAAACAAGCACTTGTATTTACTGGCAATATACATCGAAAAAACGAAATCTTCACAATGTTATTCTATATGGGGCAGTTGTATTTTGTATATCTGGAATATTATTTTATTTCTACAAATCTTCCATTTCTTGCATCCAGTAGAATAAGCTGATCTGGAACCTGTAACTGTGCATCAATATTTGCAAAAAGCCATACAGGAATATAACAATATTCCTCCTCTGTTTCTTCTAAATAGTATGTTAGTTCTACATGATTAAATGCAATTTGCGAATATGACGCACCATGCTTTTTGAGGTATTCCGGCAAGCCATTTTTCAAGGCTTCCATAATCTCATCCCACGTTAAAAGCCGTTCCACTTTTTTCGCTTTTTCATCCTGTTTCACCGGCATTACACAACCAATGCCAACCACACCTTTCGAAGATATTACAATGCGTAATATTAAACCGTTTGTCATAATGCTTGATTGGCTGTCATTTCTGTTGTCATATTGACCTGCTATACTTTCTACATAATACAAATCTGACACAAAAGGAGTAACTTGTTCAATTTTCGGAAGAAATGTTATAGAATATCCATCACACAAAAGTACTTCTTCCTCTGTTTCACCCTTTATATAGGATACACAAAATGGTTCTACACATCCCGTATCAACAGGCAATGAGACACATGCACCAGCATAGCCCAAAGCGGTATCTATCGCTTCCTCTATTGTTTTACTACATTGATTCCCGGCTGAAAGATCTTCTTCATTTTCACTATAATTCAAAAGATCCGAATACAGCAACTCATTTTCAGACAATATATCTGTCGGTTGAACAAGTCCATATCCGTTATCAATCTCAAAAAATTTCTCCATTGAATTCTCCGGATACAACATTAGTTCAAAGGATTCACAATAGTCTTCGTTTCCATAAAATGTAAGAAGATATTTTTGATCGTTAATCATACCAATGTACTGATCCGCCGAAAAATCAATATTCTTTTCTCTTATCTCCTGTGCAGTTTTTTTCTGTTGCTCCAGTTCCTCTATACTCGCCTGGTAATATTGTTTATAAAATGTATCCGAAATATTTTGCTTGTTTTTGCAATATTGGATTTGTTCATCACATTCAGATATTAATGGGTTGCCATCATATATATACAGGCTGTTTCGCCAAATATTGCTTCTGAAATTTTCTTTTTGTATGATGCATCCAGTCTCTCTCTGCTGCACTTCATTGTATAAAGTTGTTCTACATCTGGAATACAGACAGACTTATCTGATATCAATATTGCTTGTAAGTCGGCATCTTCTGTTTCCATCTTGCAATCAACGCTTTGCGGCACTTTCAGTTTTCCCCCTAATTCACTATTTTGAACCTCTCCCTGTATCGACTTTTTCTCCTGATCCAGCACAAACATATCACTGCTTTCTTTTTTATCACAACCTGAAAGCAATATAACAATTCCGCCTATCAATAATAAATATTTTTTAATTCTTTTTTGTATCAGCAATAATCTTTCCATCCTCAATCTGTATTATACGATCAGCATGCTCTGCTATATCTATATCATGTGTTACAATTATCAAGGTCTTTCCCTGCTCATGCAGTCCTTCTAAAAGCTTCATAACCTTAATGCCTGAGTTTTTATCCAGAGAACCTGTCGGTTCATCTGCAAGTACAACAGGAGTATCCATAACCAACGCTCTGGCAATTGCACACCGCTGTTGTTCCCCTCCCGAAAGCTCACTTGGCTTTTTCTTATACAAATCCTGAATTCCAACCTGCATCAATGCGGAAAGAACTTTTTTCTTACGTTCATTCTTCTCTATTCCCTTTGCAAGAAGCGGTACTTCCACATTTTCATATACACTATACTGATTCAATAGTGCAAATCGTTGGAATACAAAGCTCACATATTCCTTTCGAAACAAATGAAGCGCATGAGAATTCATTTTGCTAACATTCTTTTCATCATACAGATACTGACCATCTGTTGTCTGATCCATCCCACCTATGATATTTAAAAGTGTACTTTTTCCCGATCCGGATGTTCCAATAATTGCAACATATTCTCCATTTTCTATCGTCAGGTCTATCCCATTCAACGCAGGATATTCTGTCCTGCCATTTTTGTATATTTTTTTTGCTTCTTTTAATTGAATCATTTATTTTCCTCCAAGTAATTCCGCCGGAGATATTTTCTTTAACAGAATTGACGGTACAATACAGACCAAAAGAACAAGCAATATCCCTATCATTCCAATCGTCAAGACCAACCGACTGTAAATCGTATTCTTCAGCATATAAAATGTCATATTCTCTACCATAATGTCCGCTGCCAGTTTACCGGCTATTACGCACGTCATAATCAGAATTGCAATGATCAATTTTTTTATATTATCAATCAATACCATCTTTATAATATCTCTATGCGATAGCCCATAAGCAAGAAGTATCCCAAACTCTCTTCTCTGTGCCAATATGGTGTTAATTTCAAAGCACGACAGAATCAAACACACAATCACAGTGACATACACAAATAACCCAGTCATTTCTTTCCTTTCTGACTCCCTGCTCATATTATCCAGATATTTTTCTACACTATTGATGTAAAATTCTACATCCGGGTTCAAATTTAACGCATCCAGATAACTTTGAACATCATCAAATGAATAACCATCTTTTAATGTAAAAAAACAATTATATGTATTGTCCATTTCTGAATTTAAAATTATCAAAATGCTATAATCAAGTATTTGATAAGGTATCGCATTCTGGTCTTCCGGATACATGTTCATCAGATCATCACTATTTGGAGCTAATACACTGTTCTTCTTCAGAATCCCCTCTACAACATAAACCTCTTCTCCATGTATAAGGCGGGTTCCCAGCTGCACTTTATCTTTATAACGATACCCCAGATAGATTGGAATCGCATCACCATATAAAGCATAATCAATCTCAGAAGGACATCTGCCTTGCAGCAGATCAATTTTCATCATATCCCACGCTCCAGCGTCCAGCCAGGTAGTTTCCAAACTTTTCCCCTGTATTGCATATCCGGGATCATAAACATTCTTTTTTTGTATATCTTGCAGTAATTTCAAGTCTTCATCTCTGTATTCCGATGCATCATATTCGATACGCCAGTCTCCGGATATTGCCAGTGAACCATTTCCCCATCCAGATGAACATGCATCTATGCCACTAAAACTTTTAACAACTTTCAAAAGATCAAAATTTGAATTATACTGAATATCTGAAGGATTCCCTTCAACACTTATGCTTCCTAATGTTTTTATTTCTTTTCGTATAGAACGCTCTACCGACTTCTTCGTATCTGTTTCTAGACTGACAAAATACACCAGAAGTCCAATTATTGTAATTCCAACAATATATAGAATAACATTAAAAAAACTTCGAATTCCTTGTTTCCATTCATTATCCAACGTAATTTTCCATAAATACCTAAGTTTCATTTATAGATCCATAATCCCTTCTGCCAGATTAATCCGACGCAACTTCATAATTATGATGAAAATTGACATATAAACAAGAACAACAGATGTTCCTGCCATAAACGCAACACCATCATATGAAATACTATACCATACAGAATCTGTCAGCCAGACATTATATACGCTATTTGCAATAAAAACTGCAATAAATGAACAGATAAACATTGGCAGCATCTCCATAAATAATCTTCTTGCGATCATATTGCAGTTGCAACCACAGGCACGATATATTACATAATCTTTATATCTTTTTTTTGTAAACATATCAATCACCTGAATATAAACAACAATACAAAAGAATAACAATAATACATATATTATAATTAACGCTTTTATTTTTTCATTCGGTGATGCAATCGAACGATCTATTACTTTTATATCAAATGTTGTATCGGATATTTTTTCAAGTTCCGAAATAAATTCATCTATTTCATTTATATCAAAACTATTTTCTGATCCAATATAAACTCCAAATATTCCCCACTTCATATTAGAAATTGAAAAAATATTATCTATAAAATTCCTGCAGAATTCCTCAAATTGATATTCTGTTTGAGGAAAATAGGCAAAACACACATCTGCCTTATCTGCAACAGGTTCATAAATTCCAACAACTTGATACTCTTCATTATTAATTTTTATGTAATAATATTCTTCTTTTTTCACCATTGTATTTATCATATCCTCAGATACAATTGCAACTCGAGCTTTTTTCTCTAAATCGTCCGAACATATTGATCGCCCCTTAGTGATATTAAATGGCAATTCATCCTTCAATGAAAAAACTGCCAGTTCTGACCTTTCCTGAAGCATTCCACTAACCCGAACATTGGCATATGAATACACCGTGAACTTTCTTCCATACATTGCTTTTATGATCATTTTGGCAGTTTCAAGATGTTCCTTCTGTCTATGCCTATCTGGAACATCAATCGACATAGCTTCAAGTTCACCCGCCTGATTATATTCTGCCTTAAGATGATTCATACATACATCACACTTTGTTTCAATTCCTGCCAAATTAGAATAATTGCCATTATATAACCTTCCCTTTAACTCAGCCTGCATTTTATTAATAATATCAAAGCATTGAAAAATAATTATAAATATAAGTGTATAAACGACCAAAAACAACCTAAAAAATTCTTTATCTCTTATCCTCATTTTAATCTTCCTTTGATAATCTACAACCATTATATGTAAAAAATTCTTTATCTCTTATCCTCATTTTAATCTTCCTTTGATAATCTACAACCATTATATGTACATCTTCTTGTATTATATATTAATCGTGTGCATATATTTCTTTAGAATCTGCACCTTTTAATGATATTGTAACAGTAAATACACAATATGCATCACTAACAATTTTTGAATCACTATAGGTTTTATTTTTTTTATTTAAATTACCCGTATCCATTCTTTTTACTTTTACATCTATACCCTGTATTTTACCAGATATTGAACCTGATGTAGCTTCAGTTGCCTTTCCTCCCCCCAATGCTGCAGTCATGATGCAGTTATCTTTTTTCTTACTATAATCATACATACGAGCCGATCCTGTTAATGTTGCAGCTCCATTAGTTATAGAGTTACTCGCCGATGTTGCCGAAACAACAAATGAACTAAATAATGTAATACAACATGCCAATAATATTATATTCCTTTTTATCTTCTTCATTTTTCCTCCCTTTTATGCAATATAATGGTTGCAATTGTAGTATTGCATATGCGTATTATATATGTCAACATATATTTATATTTTCTAAATATATGTTGACATATAGTATTTTAAAATTACAAAAAAGACCTTGTAGTTATATATAACTACAAGACCTTTTTAACATATCCAAAATGCTGTTTTCTTTTTTATTTTTCTTTCTTATCAAGCACCAGATGCGCCGCATACAGTCCCAGTGATACGACGATGCCGCCACCAATGATATTACCAAGCGTAACCGGCAGCAGATTATGAACAAAACCGCCAACTGTAAGTGTATCTGAAATCTGTGCTGATGTATATCCATAAAGCTCACAGGCTTTATCTAAATATTTGCTGTTGCCTGATGCAATGATCCTGCCGGAATGTAGTACATATTTGCAACACAGTGTTCGAACCCTGAGATAACGAAGATCAAGATTGGGAAAAATGCTCCAAACAGCTTACCGATCAGATCTTTCGCTGCACTACTCATCAATACTGCGATACATACCAAAATATTACAAAGGATACCGGAAAAGATTGCTTTGCTGATATCAATATCTGCTTTACCCATGGCAACCTTGATCGTGAATGCTCCAAGTGCTCCATCTGAGTAATCATACTGACCAGAAGCATATACACAAGCTGCTGTCAGTATAGAGCCAAGCATATTGCTGAAATATACAACAACCCAGTTTTTTATCATCTGTAATGCTTTGATCTTATGGTCTGCAAGTGCCATTGTCAGCATACAGTTTCCTGTAAATAACTCACCGCCGGTTACAACTAACATCATAAGACCGATCGGGAAAACCACGCCTGTTAATGTTCTTGCAACGCCTACACCTGTCAGATTATGAGCTGCAAGGTTTGACCCCTCTGCTCCGATCGCAATAAACATACCTGCGAACATACCAAGTAATATCATCTTAAGCAGACCCATGTTTGCTTTATTGATGCCTGCCTTTATATTATTTTCCAGAATCTGTACCGGTGAGTAATAATTGTTCTCCATTTTTCTTTCTCCTGTCGTTCTACACTTTTAAACTTTTATCAACCGAAAGGATTATATTCTATTTTACAGACAAGATGCAACTATTTCCATGTACTTTTTTTCGTACAATCCATACTTTGCTGCGTATTAACATTGTATACGGCACAACCGCCCACAAATATGTTTTCTGCTATGTTCATTCCGCAACTTATGCTTTGCCCAGCCAACAAGCCCGTCGACTGACATTTATCGTTTTCTGCTATATTCATTCCGCCTATGCCCGCGGATGTGCTTTCTGATATTCCTCTTTTAAGCGGCTCTGCCTGCTGTTCAGATAAATCTGTGTCGTTGAGATATCTGCATGTCCCAACATTTCCTGTACAGCCTTTAAATCTGCACCGTTATTTACAAGATGTGACGCAAACGAATGACGGATCATATGTGGTGTAATATCCTTATCTATTCCTGCTTTATCGGCATATACCTTGATAATCTTCCAGAAGCCTTGTCTGGTCATCGGTGTTCCCTTGCAGTTTGAGAATAAATATTCTGAATCCTTACACATATCGACTCGAACATTCGAGATATAATTATCAAGTGCGCGCTGTGCTGAATCTTCGATTGGAATAATTCTCGACTTTCTGAGGTCATGGCATTCAATGTAACCCATCTTCAGATTCACATCTGTAATCTTCAATGTAACAAGCTCCGATACACGGATTCCTGTCGCATATAACAGCTCTAACATTGCCCGGTCACGAATTTCCTTCGGAGACTGGTCTCCCGGCTGGTCAAGAAGCCGGTTCACTTCCTCTATCGTTAAGATATCCGGCATTTTCTTTTCAATCTTTGGAGGCTTGATATTAACTGACGGGTCATCCATCAGTATTTTCTCTCGAAAAAGAAATCCAAAAAATGACTTGATCGAAGCTATGCTTCTTGATACAGTAGCCATTGATTTTCCGTTTTTTTCTAAATACAGAACATAAGTGTTGATATTTGTCTCATTTATCGAACGAATATCCTCTGTTCCATTCTCCCGGTAGAAATCAGAAAACTTCACAAGATCGCGCTGATAAGAAGCTACTGTATTTTCACTTGATTTCTTAATATTTTTGAGATAATCAACATATTTCTCTATGTAAATTTCCACGCATTTTTCCCCTTATTATGTAGACTAAATATCATTATAAATACAAATTTCTATAAAATCAAACATAATTTTTATAAGCAAAATCAAGGTTTTTTCGTAATTTCTTTGTTTTCACCAAATCATGTGTCTATACAGAATTATGTATACCACATGTAGTAAAACTTTTTCAAAAAAATTTCAGAATTTTTACTTCCAGAATAATATTCAGTAATAAAATTGTAACAATAATTGCCGTTCCCCAAAAAGAATTATGCAATCTGACAACCATAGCAGCAATCTGACTCATCCCTTCTCCTGTTGTTCCACATATAATTTTAACAACAATTGCATATAATCCCACAATAATCAAAACAATCATATAAAATGCAAACGCACACAACATAGTTCCGTTCATCGCATATAGTGAAACCATCATACCGGTGATCAGTCCGGATATTCCCATAAGAGCACCATCGGATGCTTTATCCGGAACAAGCTTCAAAAGAGCTACAACCGCTACCAGCTCCACGATTCTTTTACAGATCAAAGCGATCAGTTCCTGTTTTCCGGTCTGTATACCTGTCTGGTCTAATATCTCCTGCACATTTAATTGTGTGTTTACAAGCAAGGTTCCAAGGATCAGGCCGATCCAGAACATTGCCCATATAAATTTACGTTTCATATCATCCCCCCTCGTATACATATGTTTTCCTGTCCCAATATATGCAACAAACAATAAAACCACCATTCTCATCTACTATGATTCGTCTGGATATACTCATGGTGATTTATTTTTGCTATACTGCATCTGGTATTTATTTCTTCATTTGTTCTACAGCATATGCCAGGATTGCAATAATAGTTTTTGAATCAACGATCTCTCCTGTCTGTATCATAGTCATGGCTTCTGCCAATGAAAGCCGCCGGATTCGGATAAATTCTTCCGGATCCAGTTGTCTGATTCCCTTTTTCAGATCGGTTGCAATATAAATATAGGTCTGCTCATTACTGGTACCGATCGCAAGATATGTCTTTGTTACAAATCGAAGTTCCTGTGCAATATATCCGGTTTCCTCTTCCAATTCCCTGACTGCGCACTGACCCGGATCTTCTCCCTCTTCCATACAGCCGGCAGGAACCTCTAAGGTTATATCATCTACCGCATTTCTATATTGACTTACCAGGATCAGGTTTCCATCTTCATCCACCGGCAAGACACAACAGCCATCTACATGATTGACCAGATCATATACTACATGTTTTCCATCCGGCAGTCTCAAATAATCATTATATACATCAAATATATGAGCATGATATGCCAGTTCTTTTTTCTCTCTGATAAATTTCTGATCCATCTGTTGCCTCCCAGCTATCCATATTTTTCATATTTTTCATTCACTAAAAAAGCCTGTGGAACATTTTATTCCACAGGCTGAAAATAATTACTTAGCATAATCTACAACGCGAGACTCTCTTATGATATTAACCTTGATCTGTCCAGGATATTCCAGCTCATTTTCAATCTGCTTTGCAATATCCCTTGCAAGTAATACCATATCGGAATCATTAACGTGTTCAGGAACAACTATTACTCGAATCTCTCTACCTGCCTGAATAGCATATGTCTTCTCTACACCCTTATAGGAGTTTGCAATATCCTCCAGTTTCTTAAGACGTGTAGTATAAGTCTCCAGAGTCTCTCTTCTAGCACCCGGTCTTGCTGCTGAGATTGCATCTGCAGCCTGTACAAGACATGCTATCAGGGATTCTGGTTCAACGTCGCCATGGTGAGCTTCTACTGCATTTACAATAATCGGTGATTCCTTATACTTTCTACATAAGTCAGCACCAATCTGTACATGAGAGCCTTCCATATCATGATCTACAGATTTACCGATATCATGAAGTAATCCGGCACGTTTCGCAACTTTGACATCGACACCTATTTCTCCGGCCAATAAACCACATAAATGTGCTACTTCGATAGAATGCTTTAATGCATTCTGTCCATAGCTTGTTCTAAACTTCATCTTACCAAGAAGTCTCACTAATTCAGGATGAATTCCGTGAATGCCAACCTCAAGGGTTGCTGCTTCACCTTCTTCACGCATCATGGTTTCTACTTCCTTCTGCGCTTTTTCTACCATCTCTTCGATTCTTGCCGGATGGATTCTTCCATCGACAATCAGCTTCTCAAGTGCAATTCTTGCAACTTCCCTTCTAACAGGATCAAAGCTTGAGAGAATAACTGCTTCCGGTGTATCATCAATAATCAGATCTACACCTGTCATGGTTTCAAGAGTACGGATATTTCTACCCTCTCGACCAATTATTCTACCCTTCATCTCATCGTTAGGTAACTGTACCAGTGAAATTGTTGTTTCTGCTACATGATCCACTGCACATTTCTGGATTGCAGATACAACATATTCCTTTGCCTTCTTGTTCGCTTCTTCTTTAGCTCTGGTTTCTAATTCCTTGACCATAACTGCTGTTTCATGTTTTACTTCATCTTCAACAGTTTTTAATAAGTATTCCTTCGCTTGTTCAGAGGTTAAACCTGAAATTCTTTCCAGTTCCTGTAAACGTCTTGCCTGAAGCTCTTCTACTTTTGCCTTCTGCTTTTCAAGCTGACCTTCCTTGGATGCAAGACTTGCTTCTTTTTTCTCGATAGCTTCCGTCTTACGGTCGATACTTTCTTCACGGGCGAGAACTCGTTTCTCCATTCGTGAAATCTCTCCACGTCTGTCCTTGACTTCTTTTTCAAGGTCATTCCGCGTCTTCAAAGCATCTTCTTTTGCCTCAAGCAAAATCTCACGCTTTTTCGCCTCAGCATCCTTCTGAGCTTCATCTATAATCTCCCTTGCTGCTACTTCTGCCTTACCAATCTTCGCTTCTGCAATATTTTTTCTATATGCAATAGCAATAAACCATGTGGCAACGATACATACAACAAGGATGCAAATATAAATGATTATCCACGCAATATCACCACTCACAGGAGCACCTCCTTATTAAGTTTTCATTGTACACTTATACAACTATTTAAGTTTAATATTTTTTACTAATTATGTCAAGTGAAAACAAACAAAAACAACAATTTTTCGCCCTGTTTTCTGTGCAACTTTTCTTATATTACTGACTACCCCATTTCTAATATTTCCGAGATACAGGAAGCAACCAGACGATACGGATATCCCTTTCGGACAAGAAATGCTGTTACTTTTTCTCTTTTATCTGAAAGTTCCGAAACCGGACATTTTTTCCGGATCAGTTTCTCTACGATCTCTCTTTCATCCGGAAGCTGGTTTTCTTCAAATGCCTGTTCAATCCATTCATTCAATATTTTCTTGGATGACAATGCAAATGTGATCTCTCGTCTGCTTTTCCTTTGGATATGACTCCGGACATAAACTGATGCATATCTGGCATCGTCAATATACTTATATTTTTTTAGTTTATCAAGCGTCGTATCGATCACTTCTTCATCATAGCAAAGTTCCTTTAACTTCTGCCGGATGTCATATTCACATTTTTCAGAATACTTAATAGCTGTAACCGCCTTGTTCATCGCACGTTTAAAGAAATATTCTGACCGGAACTGCTGCATTTTCTCTGCATCAGTTTCTGATCCGACCGTCAGCTTCAATCTTCGTATATCAGATGCATATAACGGACCAAACGCCTCATAATCCAGATACAGACAGCTTCTCTTATCATCAATCTTCTTAATATCTGTTACAAGCATATATACAGGCACCCTCTACTTATTCTGTTTCTGTTCCCTCTGCATCCTCAGTTTCAACTAAGCCAAGCTTCTCACGGATCTTCTCATCGATCTCAGCACAGATAGCCGGATTCTCTGCAAGAAATGCCTTTGCATTCTCACGTCCCTGTCCGATCTTATCTCCCATATATGCATACCATGCACCGGACTTATCTACAATATCATTTGCTACTGCCAGATCCAGGATATCTCCTTCACGGGAAATACCTTTACCAAACATAATATCAAATTCAGCCTCTTTGAACGGAGGTGCAACCTTGTTCTTCACAACCTTTACTCTGGTACGGTTACCAACGATCTCTCCACCCATCTTCAGAGTATCAATCTTCTGACATCCATACGAACAGATGCATAGAACTTCAATGCACGTCCACCGGTTGTTACTTCCGGATTACCAAATACAACACCAACTTTCTCACGAAGCTGATTGATGAATATTACAACACAATTTGTTTTGCTTACGACTGCCGTCAGCTTACGAAGTGCCTGTGACATCAGTCTTGCATGAAGTCCCATATGAGAATCTCCCATCTCACCATCGATCTCTGCCTTTGGAACAAGGGCTGCAACCGAATCGACAATGATCACATCTACTGCACCGGAGCGCACCATTGTCTCTGTGATCTCAAGTGCCTGTTCACCGCAATCCGGTTGTGAGATATAGAGGTCATCAATATTGACACCGATATTCTTCGCATATACAGGATCCAATGCATGTTCTGCATCAATAAAGCCAGCAATACCGCCACGTTTCTGTATCTCTGCAACAATATGTAATGCAACTGTTGTCTTACCACTGGACTCAGGTCCGAATACTTCTATAATTCTTCCTCTCGGAACTCCACCAAGTCCAAGTGCAATATCAAGGCTTAATGATCCTGTTGGTATTACTTCTATATTCATATTGGCTGAAGAATCTCCTAACTTCATAACAGATCCTTTACCATACTGCTTCTCAATCTGTGCTAACGCTGCATCCAGCGCTTTCTTCTTATCATCATCTTTAATCATCTTTCAAACTACCTCCATAAACAAATGTTCGATTCCTGTTATTATACTACTCAACTTTTATCGAAATGTCAATCCTTAATCTATGATCTTACGGATATTTTTCATTTCTGTATTTCTAACAGTCTTTTTCTACCTTTCTATACCATACTACCTGTTATGCGTAAAATATCGTACATCATTTTCAAAAACGCAATAAAAAAGTGCATCAAAACCGTAGGGACAAAGCCCTATCTTCATGCACATCCCAATTATATCATACTTTACAGAAGAAAAAATATAAAATATAATTTAGAAAATATATTTTATTTCAGGAGGAATTTTTATGCTGACTGCAGGTATCATTACAGAATATAATCCATTTCACAATGGACATCGCTACCAGATCGAACAGACCCATTCCGAACTTGACTGTTCCCATATTATTTCTGTTATGAGCGGTAATTTTCTTCAAAGAGGACTTCCTGCTGTCTGCAACAAGTTTATGCGTGCCGAAATGGCTGTTGCCTCCGGAGTCGATGCGGTATTTGAGCTTCCGGTTGTCTATGCAACAGCAAGCGCAAGGGATTTTGCTTATGCGGGTGTCGACCTTCTGAACAAACTGAACACTGTAGATTATCTGATTTTTGGTGCGGAATGTGATGATCTGTCTCTTCTGGAATCTGTAGCTGAAATTCTGATTGATGAACCAGCCTCATTTTCCGCATGTCTAAAAAATAATCTGGCGGAAGGAATGTCCTATCCGTCAGCACGGGCAGATGCCATAAAAAGCTGTTGTCCTGCCGGTGCTGATCTTCTGAAGGAACCAAACAACATCCTTGCAGTCGAATATCTCTCAGCGCTGAAGAAAACACGTTCCTCTATAAAACCATATATTATAAAAAGGACCTCCGCAGGATATAACAGTGAGGATATCACAGGATCGATCTGTTCAGCTTCCGCGATCCGCCATTATTACAGCAGATCAGTACAGACCACACTGAAGAACCGGATGCATTATTTAAAACCTTTTATCAGGTTCTTCCAGCCGTATCCGCTGATCTGCTGAAGACAGAATATCTGCATACCTATCCGATTTTCGAGAATCATTTAACATCCATCCTGCAATACTGTTTAATCATGCAGAATGATGCTCCTGACACGGTTGATATGACAGACAAGCTGTATAATAAACTGAAAAAAACAAATCTTCTGCAGTCATATGCTGCAATTGCTGAATCCTTAAAATCCAAAGATCTTACCCAGACAAGGATCAACCGTGCATTGCTGCATTTTATTCTGGGCATCCGAAAGAATACTATGTCCATGTATAAAGAAAGCGGCTGGAATCACTATGGACATATTCTTGCGTTGAACCGATCCGGCTCCGATGTGATCCGTCAGATTAAGAGAAACAGTGACCTTCCTGTCTTTACAAAGCCGGCAGATGGCATCCGTTTCCTTTCCGATACCGGCCGTTTACTTTTTGAACAGGATATCAAAGCAACGCGCTTATATAACACGGCTGTCTATGCAGCCTATAAAACAGAATTACCGGACGATTTTACCGCCCGGCTTCCTGTTCGTTCTTAATTGGTGATCATTCCATTCCGTATATGGAATTTTTGCCAAGCTCCTCTTCAATCCGGAGAAGCTGGTTGTATTTCGCTGTACGTTCGCTTCTGGCTGGTGCTCCGGTCTTGATCTGTCCGCAATTCATAGCCACAGCCAGATCCGCAATAAATGTATCCTCTGTTTCCCCGGACCGATGGGAAATCACCGACGAATATCCGGCTTTATGAGCCGTTTCCACAGCATCCATTGCCTCTGTCAGAGTTCCGATCTGGTTCACCTTTACCAGGATTGAATTTGCAATTCCATCTTCAATTCCGTTTTTCAGTCGTTTTTTATTTGTAACAAAGAGATCATCTCCAACTAACTGGATACGATTTCCAAGCCGGTAGGTCAGAACCTTCCAGCCATTCATATCATTCTCATCCAGTCCGTCTTCGATCGAATAAATCGGATATCTTGTCACCAGATCCTCATAGAACTGGACCATCTCCTCTGAATTTCTCCGGATTTCCTTTCCGGTCATCCGGGATTCTCCCGGAAAGATATATCGGTCAGAAGCTACATCATATAATTCCGATGCTGCCGCATCCATTGCGATCTGTACATCGACTCCCGGATTATACCCGGCCTTTGCGATTGCCTCTACTAACAGATCCAGTACTTCATATGTGGTTGCAAGATTCGGTGCAAATCCACCTTCATCTCCAACTCCTGTGCTCAAATTTCTGACATTCAATTCAATCTTCAGCGTATGATAAATCTCACAGGCGATCTCCATTGCCTCCTTAAAGGATTCTGCACCTACCGGAGCAATCATAAACTCCTGAAAATCAACAGTATTATCCGCATGCTTTCCACCATTTAATATATTCATCATCGGAACCGGAAGACGCTTTGCATTTACTCCGCCAAGATACCGGTAAAGCGGCATTCCAAGTGCCAGCGAAGCCGCCTTGGCACAGGCAAGGGATACACTCAGCATGGCATTTGCGCCATACCGTGTCTTATTCTCAGTTCCATCTGCCTCGATCATAATACGGTCAATATCAATCTGTCTTGTTACATCCATTCCGATCAGTTTATCTGCAATTCTGTTATTTACATTGTTGCAGGCTCCGTAAACCCCCTGTCCCATGTAACGTTTTTCTTCATCCCGAGCTCATGCGCTTCGTATTGTCCGGTGGATGCACCGGACGGAACCATTGCCCTACCCTTGCATCCACATGCCAGCGTAACATCGGTCTCAACTGTAGGATTTCCTCTGGAATCAAGTATTTCTCTCGCTTTAATTTCAATAATTTCCAATCTATTCATGTGATTCTCCATTCTGCCTTTCTATCCGTACAATTATTGGCAATTTTTATTCTTTTATAGTATTCACACTTTTTTCCAAAGTATTCATCTTATAAAAAATACCTGCCGGATAAAGCATCTGTAACTATGCTTCTCCGGCAGGTATTTTTTATTTGTTTTTATATTGTTACTCCGTTCTGTGTCCATATAACACAGAACATCGTTCTTTTTATTCTTCTGCTTTTACAGTTGGCTCTACGTCAGATGTACAATACATACATTTTGTAGCCTTAACATCAATGTCACCATAACAATATGGACATTTTCTTGTTAAAGGTGCCGCAACTTCCTCTTTCTTTCCAAGAGATAACAGCTTTTTAATTCCTTTCATCAGAAGGAAAATGATAAATGCCATGATGATGAAGTTGATCACTGCTGTAATGAACGAGCCATAATCAATATACTGGTCTCCCAACAAATGAATCTTGCCCTGTACTTCGGCACCACCGATACATCCAATGAGTGGATTGATAAAACAGTCTGTCAGTGAAGTTACCAGTCCTGAAAAAGCACCACCGATGATAACACCGATCGCCATATCCAGAACATTTCCCTTTAATGCAAATTCTTTAAACTCCTGAAAAAATTTCTTCATTTGTCTGTCCTTTTTTCATTATTTCTTGATAAGAAGTGATTTACCTGTCATTTCCTTAGGCTGTGGAAGTTCCATGATCTCAAGAAGTGTTGGAGCGATATCTGCAAGACATCCACCTTCTCTTAAACCATAGCCCTCATCATAATTTACAAGTACGAATGGTACCGGATTTGTTGTGTGGGCTGTATGTGGTTCACCAGTTTCATAATTGATCATCTGCTCAGCATTACCGTGGTCTGCACAGATAAATAATACACCATCTGCCTTCTTAACTGCCTCTACTGCCTTTCCTACGCAGGCATCAACAGTCTCAACTGCCTTGATCGCTGCAGGGATCACGCCTGTATGACCTACCATATCAGGATTTGCAAAGTTAATAATGATCACATCGTATTTATCAGAACCGATAGCATCTACCAGCTTCTCACATACTTCCGGAGCACTCATTTCAGGCTGAAGATCATATGTCGCAACCGCAGGGGACTTAACAAGGATTCTGTCTTCGTTCTTATTTGGTTCTTCTACGCCTCCATTAAAGAAGAACGTAACATGTGCATACTTCTCTGTCTCTGCAATACGAACCTGTGTCTTACCATTCGCTGCAAGGTACTCACCAAATGTATTGTCGATTTCTTCTTTCTTGAATGCAACGATCTTGTTTGGTATAGACTCATCATAATCTTTGAAGCATACATATACCAATGGAAATCTTCCGTCTGGTCTGTTGAATCCGTCAAAATCGTCACAGCAGAATGCTCTGGTGATCTCTCTTGCTCTGTCTGGTCTGAAGTTAAAGAAAATAACGGAATCATTTGGCTTTACAAGTGATACCGGCTTACCATTCTCTGTAATAACGGTAGGAAGGATAAACTCATCATATACTTCCTTGTCATAAGATGCCTGTACTGCAGCAACAGGATCTTCTGCCTGTACACCCTCACCTGTTACAAGTGACTTATATGCAAGTTCAACACGATCCCATCTGTTATCACGATCCATAGCATAATAACGACCGGAAAGGGATGCAACCTTACCTACACCAATCTTCTTCATCTCCGCGATCAGTTCCTCTAAGAAGCCCTTTCCTGATGCTGGAGCTGTATCTCTGCCATCGAAGAATGGATGAACATATACATTTTCAAAATTATGTTTCTTACATAACTCAAGAATTGCATACAGATGTGTATTATGGCTGTGTACACCACCACTGGATAATAGTCCCCATACATGAAGATCGGAATTGTTCTTCTTACAGTTCTCGATTGCTTCTAACATCTCTGCATTCTCAAAGAAATCGCCATCCTGAATGGACTTTGTAATTCTTGTTAATTCCTGATATATAATTCTTCCTGCACCGATATTCATATGACCAACTTCTGAGTTACCCATCTGTCCGTCCGGAAGTCCAACTGCAAGACCGGAAGCAGCACCCTTTACATAAGGATATTCAGCCTTAAGCTGATCCATAACAGGTGTATTTGCCAGTGCGATTGCATTGCCTTCTGTCTTGTCACTAATTCCATAACCATCAAGTACCATTAAAACTACAGGTTTTTTACTCATTATTTTTCTCCTTTTAATTATTTTTCTTTCTTATCAGCAGCCTTTTCCTCATCTGCCTTTTTTTCAGAAGCCTTTTTTCCAGCATCTGCTTTTTTCTTCTTTGGCTTAGCAGGAATCGCGATCATTTTCGTATATTCCTCTGATATTGTATCAATATCGCCAATGGATTTCAATGTTCCATGATCCAGGATCATTGCTTTATTACAGATCCGTCGTACCTGTTCCAGAGAATGCGAAACAAATAATACTGTTGTTCCGCCTTCCATAAGCTGCATGATCTTCGCTTCACTCTTCTTCTTAAATCTGGCATCACCCACGGATAATACTTCATCCAGAATCAGAATATCCGGATTTGCAATCGTTGCAATTGAAAATCCCAATTTTGATTTCATACCAGATGAATAATTCTTGATTGGGACATCAATAAAACGACCAAGCTCCGAAAACTCAACGATTTCATCATACTTTTCTTCCAGATAACTCTTGGAATATCCAAGCACTGTACCATACAAAAAAATATTTTCCTTTCCAGTATACTGTGCGTCAAAGCCTGCTCCTAATTCCAGCAACGGAACAACCTTTCCATGCTTGATCACATGTCCTTCTGTTGGCTTATATACACCGGAAATAACCTTTAAAAGGGTACTCTTTCCTGCACCATTTAAGCCGAGGATTCCCAGCCTGTCACCCTTGTCCAATGAAAAGCTGACATGCTTTAATGACCAGAATTCATCATAACTGATCTGTCGTTTTATTGATTTAATTATATACTCTTTAATATTGTCAACCTTTTCACTGCTCAGGTTGAACTTCATGCTTACATCATCAACGATCAATGCTTCATTGCCCATGTCTGTCTCCTTAAATATGAAGAATAAATTCGTCCTGTTTCTTATAGAATGTATACGTTCCGATCAAGATTGCAAAAACAGAGAAAACGAACGCATATAACATATAATTCCAGTTTAACGGATCACCCAGAAAACATGCTCTAAAATTATGGATGACGCAATATAACGGATTATATTTTAACAGCCAGCTAAATCCACTCTTTAATAATCTCTGTGGATAATAGAAAATCGCACATGTATACATAATGATCATCAATACAACATCCCACAAATATTCCATATCACGGAAGAATACCGTAACCGTCGCAAGTACCATGCCTACTCCAAATGTAATCATCAGAAGCAGAATAAGCGGAAGGATAACCAGTAATAATGACCAGGTTGGCTTCACATGACAAAATACCATCAATGGGATCATAACAATCAGCGAAATCAAAAATATAATATAGTTAAATAATACGGAAGACATCGGATACAGATACTTCGGAACATATACTTTCTTGATCATACCTGCATTTGACCGTATCGATTTTGCACAGGCTTTTGTTCCGCTGCTGAAAAATGAATATAACAGACGACCGCTCAAAATATAAACCGGGAAGGTTTTATTGCTGTTATCAAATAACGTTCCAAATACGATCGTCAATACGATCGTTGTCAAAATAGGCTCCAGCAAAGACCATAAGATTCCAAGATATGAACGCCTGTACTTTAACTTAATACCTTTTTTTACCAGTTCCTCAAGCAGATATCTTCTGCTCCAGAATGTCTTTAAATATTCCATAGTCAATTCCTTTTCTGCGTATTTGTTCAAAAATCGTTTGAATTATATCACAGTTATACATAATCGTCAACGAAGTATACTTTTCGTAAATGTACAAAAAAATCCCACAAATCTATTCATTTCGTATGAATAATAGAATAACAAAAAATACCGCGGACACCAGGCAGTCATATTATTGGCCACCCGATCCCTCACGGTATCTTTTTTACCAGATCATTTTCCTGATTTTACAGATTCAATATGAAATCCGGCATTAAAATTACTTATTGTAGTTTACGATCTTTCCAAAGTCAGCCTTCAGTGAAGCACCACCTACAAGTCCACCATCAATGTCAGGCTTTGCAAGAAGCTCTGCTGCATTACCAGCGTTCATAGATCCACCATACTGGATTCTTACAGCTTCTGCTGTGTCTGTATCATATACTTCAGCGATGCAGTCACGGATTGCCTTACATACTTCCTGTGCCTGATCGGATGTAGCAGTCTTGCCTGTTCCGATAGCCCAGATTGGCTCATAGGCGATTACCATGTTCTTAACCTGATCTGCTGTGATATCTTTCAGATCACTCTTGATCTGAAGACGGATGAAGTCAAGTGTGATACCCATTTCTCTCTGCTCTAATGACTCACCACAGCAAAGGATAGGTGTAAGACCTGCTTCAAATGCCTTCTTAACTTTCTTATTTAAGAGACAGTCACACTCTTTGAAGTAGTCACGACGCTCTGAATGTCCGATGATGACATACTTAACACCGGCGTCAACTAACATTTCTGCTGATATCTCACCTGTGTATGCACCCTTTTCTTCGAAGTACATGTTCTCAGCACCAACTTCTACATTTGTGCCTTTAACAGCTTCTACTACAGGTACAATATCAATTGCAGGTACGCAGTATACAACATCTACGTCATCATTTGCAACTAATGGCTTTAACTCTTCACATAATTTTACAGCCTGGCTTGGAGTCATGTTCATCTTCCAGTTACCAGCGATGATTTTCTTTCTTGACATGTCTTTTATCTCCTTGAAAATATTATTTTCATTATCTGTATATTCTTCCATCCGATCCAGATGGAGCATGTACATAATTTATTTGTCGTTTGCAGCAGCAACACCTGGAAGTTCCTTACCCTCTAAGAATTCAAGGGAAGCTCCACCACCTGTTGAGATGTGGCTCATCTTAGAACCATATCCTAACTGGTTAACAGCAGCAGCAGAATCACCACCACCGATGATAGTTGTAGCATCTGTCTCAGCAAGAGCAGCAGCTACAGCCTTTGTACCAGCAGCAAGTGTAGGATTCTCGAATACACCCATAGGTCCATTCCATACAACTGTCTTAGCTGTCTTAACAGCATCTGCATATAATTCGATTGTCTTAGGTCCGATATCACAGCCCTCTTTGTCTGCTGACATCTTGTCTGCATCAAAGATCTCTGTTTCAACCGGAGCATCGATTGGATTAGGGAAATCGTCGATCATAACGGAATCAACCGGAAGTAATAACTTCTTACCAAGTTTCTCAGCCTTTTCCATCATTTCCTTACAGTAGTCGATCTTAGATTCGTCAACTAATGACTTACCGATCTCATATCCCTTTGCCTTTAAGAATGTATACGCCATACCACCACCGATGATCAGTGTATCGCACTTCTCAAGTAAGTTAGAGATAACATTTAACTTGTCTGCAACTTTTGCTCCACCAAGGATAGCTACGAATGGTCTTACCGGATTCTCTACTGCATTTCCAAGGAAGTCGATCTCCTTCTGCATTAAGTATCCAACAACCGCTGTATCAACAAGACCTGCAACACCTACATTTGAGCAGTGAGCTCTGTGAGCTGTACCAAATGCATCATTTACAAATACATCACAGATAGAAGCAAGATCCTTAGAGAATGCTTCACCGTTCTTTGTCTCTTCCGGTCTGAAACGTGTGTTCTCAAGTAAGATAACTTCGCCATCTTTCATAGCTGCTACAGCTTCTCTTACCTTTGGTCCAACAACTTCAGGCTCAGCAACAAACTTAACTTCCTGTCCAAGAAGCTCTGAAAGTCTTACCGCAACCGGTGCAAGAGTCTTTGTCTTCTTATCTTCTTCTGTCTTAACCTTGCCAAGGTGTGAGCAAAGAATAACCTTTCCACCATCAGCAATTAATTTCTTGATTGTAGGAAGTGCTGCTACAAGACGGTTCTCGTCTGTGATCTTACCTTCCTTTAATGGTACATTAAAGTCGCATCTGCAAAGGACACGCTGTCCCTTTACATTAATATCATCTACTGATTTTTTGTTTAATGACATTACTATTAAACCTCCTGATTTTTATACTTTTATCTTCATATTTGTTACAGAACGCAAATACATCTCTGTAAAAGAAATATAGGGCCCGGTCCATGAAGACCGGACCCCTTGTAAGGTCAAATTAATTACTACAATTTGTCAGTCAATTATGCTAACTCTGCGAAGTACTTAATTGTTCTAACCATCTGGCTTGTGTATGAGTTCTCATTATCATACCATGATACAACCTGAACCTCATATAAGTCATCAGCAATCTTTGATACCATTGTCTGAGTTGAATCAAATAATGAACCATATCTCATACCGATTACATCTGATGAAACGATAGGATCTGTGTTGTAACCGAATGACTCTGATGCAGCAGCCTTCATTGCAGCGTTGATTCCATCAACTGTTACGTCAGCACCCTTAACAACTGCTGTAAGGATTGTTGTTGAACCTGTTGGAACTGGAACTCTCTGAGCTGATCCGATTAACTTACCATTTAACTCTGGGATAACAAGACCGATAGCCTTAGCAGCACCTGTTGAGTTAGGAACGATATTAGCAGCACCTGCTCTTGCTCTTCTTAAGTCTCCCTTTCTGTGTGGTCCGTCAAGAATCATCTGATCGCCTGTGTAAGCGTGGATTGTTGACATGATACCTGACTGGATTGGAGCATAATCATTAAGAGCTTTAGCCATTGGTGCAAGACAGTTTGTTGTACATGAAGCAGCTGAGATAATCTGATCCTCTGCTGTTAATGTATCCTGGTTAACTGAGAATACGATAGTCTTAAGATCATTTCCTGCTGGAGCTGAGATAACAACCTTCTTAGCACCTGCATTGATATGAGCCATTGACTTTTCCTTTGAGCAGTAGAAACCAGTACACTCAAGAACTACATCAACACCAATCTTACCCCAAGGAAGATTGTTTGCATCTGCTTCCTTGTAGATTGTAAGTGTCTTACCATCAACTGTGATTGTGTTAGCCTCATCATCAGCTGAAACTGTATGAAGGTTCTCACCAATCTTACCACAGTAACCACCCTGTGCTGTATCGTACTTGAGAAGATCTGCAAGCATTGAAGGCTTTGTTAAATCGTTGATTGCAACAACTTCATATCCTTCTGCTCCGAACATCTGTCTGAATGCGAGACGACCAATACGTCCAAAACCATTGATTGCTACTTTTACTGCCATTTTTTATTCCTCCTAAGTTTTGAATAATAAAAGTATTTATAATATACTGCAAAGCGCAGTAATTAATCGTGCTATTCACACAACAAAATCATACCTAATTTGTGTGTAAATTTCAAGTCTTTCTCAAAAAAAAATTGTCCAATTCACGCAAAAATAAACAAACACTATATTGCAAAATGTACAAAGAATCAACTTTTTATGATATTTTCATATTTATTTCAACCATTTAACCCTTTTTTCGAAATATTTCACACATGATTCTTGTGTTGCCGATATATACTTCTTTTGTAAGATTTTTCTTATCTTCTGTTTTTATTCACTATTTTTTCCGTTCCTGCAGGTGTGTTTTATTTCCTGACGTGCTATAATAATATCAATTTTCACAATGTTAACATCTAACAGGAGGTTTTTACATATGAAGCTTTGCGATCATCATTTACATTCCGAATTTTCCGATGATTCTGAAACAGAACTTACAGATATTGTTGAACAGGCACTGCACCTCGGCATGTCTGAGATCTGTATTACAGATCATCATGATATTGATTATCCAAAAGACGAGGAAGGTCATACCTTTCTGTTAGATACAGACCGGTATATTTCTGCTGTAAGAAAGTTGCAGAAACAGTACAAGGATAAACTTACGGTCCGCCTCGGTGTCGAACTCGGCCTGATGTCTCATATCGCAGACAAGATCATTGCCTACACAGATAAATATCATGATTTTGACTTTATTATAGGTTCTTCTCATCTTGTATATGGCAAGGATCCCTACTATCCCGCTTACTATGAAGGACGTTCGGAAAAAGAAGCACTGCTGGAATATTTTGAATCCATTCTTGCAAATGTGCAAACCTTTGATAATTATTCCATATACGGTCATCTGGACTATGCCGTCCGTTATTGTCCATCCGGCGAAGCAGCCTTCCGCTTTTCTGATTATGCAGATGTCTTTGAAGCAATTCTGAAAACAATCATCGAACATGGGAAGGGCATCGAGATCAATACCGGAAGCCTGTATAAAAACATGACTTATGCGCATCCTCATCCGTCTATTCTTAAACTCTACAAGGAGTTAGGTGGTGAGATCATCACTGTCGGAAGCGATGCACATATTCCAAAATACATCGGCTATGACTTTGAAACCTATGCCAGAGACATCCTGACCGCCACAGGCTTCCGCTATTACTGCACCTTTGAACAGATGAAGCCTGTATTTCATAAATTATAAGAGGACTAGAATGGAAGTGTCTTGCGTAATAATAGGTGAGTATGTGGCAGAACAATAATATTTTTTTAAATAATAGCATCCACACCAGCGTCATTTTTATTCCTATCGTATGATCTCTTTTATTGTGCCGCCTCCGACGATATAGTCATTTTCGTAAAAAACAACCGCCTGTCCTTTGGTCGCTGCCCGGACCGGTTCGTCAAATACAACACGAACCCTGGCATCATCCAACATATAAATTCTGCATGGCACACCCTTATGTGCATACCGGATCTTTCCGATCACCTGCATACCATCTTCCGGATGCTCGACAGACATAAAGTTCGTTTTATCTGCAATCAGCTCTTTTGAAAATGTATCTGCATTTTCTCCGATCACCACTTCATTTGTCTCCGGGATAATATCCACAACAAATACCGGGTGTCCCATCGCAAGTCCAAGTCCCTTCCGTTGTCCGATCGTATAATGAATTATACCTTTATGTGTACCAAGGACTTTTCCATTCATATCTACAAAATTTCCCGGTACTGCCTTTAAGCCCTCTTCCCGTTCCAGATATCCGGCATAATCACCATCCAGTACAAAACAGATATCCTGACTGTCCGGTTTATTTGCTACCTGGATACCGATATCTGCGGCAATCTGCCGGATCTGTGTCTTATTATATTCTCCAACCGGCATCAACGTCTTTGATAACTGATCCTGTGTCAGATTATAAAGTGCATAGGTCTGATCCTTCTCGATTCCTTTTGCCACGCGTAAGGTATATCTGCCATTTGGAAGCTGTTCCACTCTTGCATAGTGTCCGGTAGCAATGTAGTCTCCACCGATACTTAACGACCTCCTTAACAGCGACTCCCATTTTACATACCGATTACATGCGATACATGGATTCGGAGTTCTTCCGTTCCGGTACTCATCTACAAAATAGTCAATGACGTATTTTCGGAAATCTTCTTTAAAGTTCATTACATAATAAGGAATCTCAAGCTGTGCAGCTACTCTTCTCGCATCATCTACCGCCGACAAGCCACAGCAACCGCCATGCTCACTGATCTGATCTGCATCCTCATCCTGCCAGATCTGCATGGTCACACCGATCACGTTATATCCCTGTTCTTTTAAAAGATATGCGGCTACAGAAGAATCCACGCCTCCTGACATACCGACACATACTGTCTTTTTATCCATCTTATCTTCCTTCCAGCAATTTCTGCTTGCAGTATAGAACCGGATTTCTCCGGCTGTCAAGTATCCAAATACTGTTTAATCTTCCAGTTCTCTCACCATCCGGTCTTCAATATCCTGTACCGGCCTTACAAGTCCCTGAATCTTGATTCCATGCTTTTCTGCATAGTCCCACAAAGCTGCATGCAGTGTTTCTTCTGCAAGCAAAGAACAATGTTCTTTTTCCGGCGGAAGTCCATCCAATGCTTCCATAACCGCTTTATTTGTAAGCTTCATTGCCTCGGCAACTGTTTTTCCTTTAATCATCTCCGTTGCCATGGAACTGGATGCTACTGCAGCTCCACATCCATAGGTCTTAAATTTGCAGTCTATGATCACCTGCTCCTCATTAATTTTCAGATACAACCGCATCATATCCCCGCATTTAGCATTTCCAACCGTACCGACACCGGAGGCATCCTCAATCTCGCCGACATTTCTTGGATTCTGGAAATGATCGATCACTTTATCACTGTACATATCATTCTCCTTCACATTTTGGGAGTTTTATCTCACACATTTCACAATTGCATTCTAATATTCACTCCGACCGAATCTGATCTTTCATTTTTAACAATCTTACTGTATATGATTTTTCTTGACATAATCCTCATATAATGGTGACATATTACGTAGATTTGTAATGATCCGTTTCAGATTATCGACAACCGTATCCATTTCTTCTTTCGTATTCTCATATCCAATGGTTAGTCTCAGTGAACCATGTGCGATCTCATGCGGAAGTCCGATCGCAAGCAGCACATGAGAAGGATCAACCGAACCCGATGTGCAGGCAGAGCCGCTGGATGCACAGATACCCGCCATATCAAGCATGATCAGAATGGATTCTCCCTCCACGAACTGAAAGCTGATATTGACATTATTTGGCAGTCGTTTCTTTGAATGTCCATTCAGTCTGGTATACGGGATCTCCTTCAATATCCGTTCGATCAGATAATCTCTGAGCTCCGTCTCCTTTTTCATCCGTTCTTCCATTTCTGCCATTGCGATCTCACACGCTTTTGCAATACCTACGATTCCCGGTACATTTTCTGTACCGGCTCTGCGTCCTCGCTCCTGCTGGCCACCATGAATAAAGCTCTTTAACTTTAAACCTTTTTTGATATATAAAAAACCAATTCCCTTTGGCCCGTTAAACTTATGTCCGCTCGCACTTAACATATCAATGTTCATTTCATCTACGTGAATCGGGATCTGTCCAAATGCCTGAACTGCATCCGTATGAAACAAAATACCGTGTCTGTGTGCGATCTCTCCAATCTCTTTTATTGGTTCAATCGTTCCAATCTCATTATTTGCAAACATGATCGAGATCAAAAAAGTATCCGGCCGGATGGCCGCCTCAAGTGTATTCAGATCAACCAATCCATTTTCATCTACATCCAGATAAGTTACATCATACCCTCTATTCTGCAGATACTTGCAGGTATGCAGGATAGCATGATGCTCGATTTTTGTTGTAATGATATGTCCCCCATGTACTCCATAGGCTTCTGCCGTACATTTTAATGCCCAGTTATCAGACTCAGAACCACCGGCTGTAAAATAAATCTCTTCCGACTTTGCACCAAGTGCTCCGGCTATCGTCTCTCTTGCCTCTGTCAGTTTATTTTTATTATTTGCCGCAAATCCATAAACACTGGATGGATTTCCGAATTTATCGGTAAAATATGGCAGCATTTCTTTTAAAACGTCCGGATGAACTGCCGTCGTTGCTGCATGATCGAGATAGATCAAATCACTCATTTCATTTCCTTCTTTCTGATTCTTTATGTACCATAGCTATATCCCGAACCGTCGTTTTCTATTGATCCTTTATGAAACATTCTGCTATTTTATAGAATATGCCATTTTATGACAAATGTTCTGCTTATTCCTATACTGTTTTCACAGAATTCTTTAAAGGATCGATAATTTTCTTTTTTGTCTGTAACGCCATAGCGATCGAAAGAATAACACTGACAACCTCCGCAATCGGGAAGGACAACCATACCAGTTCCAGATTCTGGGTTAATTTTGCAAATGCATAAGCAACCGGAAGCAGAACGATCAACTGTCTGGCAAGGGATACGATCAGACTGTACACACCTTTACCAAGTGCCTGGAACATACCGGAGCATACAATACAGATTCCTGCAAACAGGAATGAAATACTCATCGTACGAAGTGCCGGAATACCGATCGCCATCATGTCCTCCTGTGCATCGAATACCTTAAGGATCAATCCCGGAATTACCTGCATCGCAGTCAGACACAAAAGCATGAAACAGATTGCAGCCATCATTGTATATTTAACAGCTTTGAGCATTCGATCCGGTTGTTTTGCTCCGTAATTATATGATACGATAGGGATCATACCATTATTCAGACCAAATACCGGCATAAATGCCATACTCTGTACTTTATAAAAAATACCAAACACTGAAACTGCGATCGGTGTAAATGTAAATAAAATACGATTAAATCCATATGTCATAACTGAACCTACCGCAACCATCGCGATTGAAGGAACAGCAATGGACAAAATTCTGCCGATCACATCTCCCTCCGGCCGAAAGCTTTTAAATGATAACTGGATATCCGGATTTTTTTTCAGATTATAATAGATTGCAAGTAATGCCGCAATACACTGTCCGATAACCGTTGCTATTGCCGCACCTGCAGCACCCATTGCCGGAAGTCCAAAATATCCAAAGATCATAATCGGATCAAGTATAATATTGATAATAGCTCCAAGTGCCTGTGTCTTCATTGTGTAAAGCGTCCGACCTGTCGACTGTAACATACGTTCAAATGTCATCTGTGCAAAGATACCAAAGGAACAGATACAGCAGATACGTCCATAATCTACTCCATAATCAATGATCTTTGCAACATCCGTCTGACTCTTCATAAATGCTTCGATACCAAATAAACCGATCAATAAGAAAATTGCAAATCCAATAAGTTCCAGAAAGATTCCCTGCCTGGCTGCATCATTTGCTTTTTTCTGATTTTTTTCACCAAGGGATTTGGAGATCAATGCATTAAAACCGACACC
This sequence comes from Clostridium sp. AM46-21, assembly GCF_003480025.1. Lineage (NCBI taxonomy): Bacteria > Bacillati > Bacillota > Clostridia > Eubacteriales > Clostridiaceae > Clostridium > Clostridium sp. AM46-21. The sequence continues at coordinate 186,941 of NZ_QUIB01000001.1, read as the reverse complement.
GAGACCGGAGGTCACTCCGATCATAAGATTCTGTAACGGAAATATCGTCGATACTGCCGTCAGTGCATCCTGATCAAAATGCGATACAAATACACTGTCGACTACATTATAAAGTGCCTGTACTAACATTGAAATTACCATTGGAAGTGATACTGAAATCAACAACTTCCCCATCGGCATGGTTCCCATCTTATTTTCTCTTGCAGTATTTTCTATTCTGCTTTCTTCACACGCATCTGTCATTTTTACATCCTTACTGTCGTCTGTCAATTTTGTGTTGTCAGCTTCTGTTTTTAACAGCTGCTCTTCCTGACTTAATTCTTCTCGTTTCAATTCTTCCTGTTTTTCATACTTACTCATTTGTCTATTCAACCTTATTCTTCTTTTATCTAACTGTCATTTGTCTTTTTCACAACAGTATTTATCATACAGCATTGTTTTTATTGTTTCAACAGAAAAATATGTAATAGGCACACCCTTTTGTGCGTGAAAGAACATTCTCATGTTCTTTCATGCCCCATCTCGCCTGTCGGCTCATTTACACACAAACTGCCGGGTATAAAACCCGGCAGTTCGAAATGTTCATTTTCAATTATAAACTGAATTACTTGTTAGCAAGCTCAGCCTTGATTGCTTCTGTAAGAGCAGGAACGATCTTGTTCAGATCTCCAACAACACCATAATCAGCTACATCAAAGATAGGAGCATCCTCATCCTTGTTGATAGCGATGATGATATCTGACTCTTCCATACCGGCTACATGCTGGATCGCACCTGAAATACCAATTGCGAAGTATACCTGTGGACGAACTGTCTTACCAGTCTGACCAACCTGAAGCTCCTTTGGCTTCCAGCCTGAATCTACAACTGCACGTGAGCATGATACCTGTCCGCCAAGTACTTCTGCAAGATCATCAAGAAGCTTGAAGTTCTCTGCTGAACCAACACCACGACCACCTGAAACAAGGATCTTAGCGTCCATGATATCTTTGATATCTGAAACAGCCTTTGAGATTTCAAGGATCTCAACATACTTGTTGTTTGGAATAAATCCAGGATTGTACTCAATCACTTCTGCCTTCTTGCCAGCTACTCTGTCAAGCTTCTGCATAACGCCCGGACGTACTGTTGCCATCTGAGGACGATTATCAGGACATGCGATTGTAGCGATTGTGTTACCACCGAATGCAGGACGTGTCATAAGAAGCTGATTGTGCTTCTGCTCCTGATTTGGAAGTGCAACAAGAGGGAAATCACCGATTTCAAGTAATGTACAGTCTGCTGTAAGACCTGTAGCTACTCTTGCTGATACTGTAGGACCAAGATCACGACCGATAGCCGTAGCACCAACTAAAACGATCTCTGGCTTGTACTCATTGATAACTGAAGCAAGTGCATGTGCATATGGCTCAGTTCTGTATTCTTTTAATTCTGGATCATCAACAACGATAACTCTGTCTGCACCGTACTCTGCAAGTTCGTCTACAAGACCCTTTACGTCGGAACCGATCAGGACTGCTGTAACCTTTTCATCAAGCTTATCTGCAAGTCTCTTTCCTTCACCGATCAATTCAAATGAAATACCACTTAACTTATTATCTACCTGCTGTGCAAAGACAAATACGCCTTTGTAGTTCTTCATATCTTCTGCGTTCATTGCGCCCATTTTATTCACCACTTTTCCTTTACTATATTAGATTACATGCTTATCTTTTAACTTGCCAACAATATAGCTAACTGCTTCATCTGGAGAATCAGGTACAACCTTCTCGCCTGCACCCTTTCTTACCTTATCGGAAGCCTTTGCAATCTTTGTTGGTGAACCTTTCAGGCCAAGGTTTGAATCATCAACATCTACAAGGTCTGCTCTGCCAAGTGTTGTGATCTCTGCATTAACTGCATCGAAGATTCCACCTGGAGTCATGTATCTAGGCTCATTTAACTCTGAAAGTGCTGTTACAAGGCAAGGCATCTTAGCCTTTAACATATGATATCCATCATCATACTGACGCTTAACGATTACGGAATCTCCGTCAACCTTGATCTCCTGTGCATATGAAATAACTGGAATTCCAAGATGCTCAGCGATCTGTGGTCCAACCTGAGCTGTATCTCCATCGATAGCCTGACGACCTGTAATAATAAGATCATAATCAAGCTTTCTGAGTGCTCCTGCGATTGTTGTTGATGTAGCCCATGTATCAGCTCCACCAAGAACACGATCTGTTACAAGAACGCCCTTGTCAGCGCCCATAGCGATTGCTTCCTGAAGAACATCTGCAGCCTTTGGAAGACCCATTGTAAGAACTGTAACTTCTGCTCCATACTGATCCTTTAATCTAAGTGCAGCTTCAAGACCTGCCTTATCATCAGGGTTCATGATTGTAAGCATTGCTCCTCTGTTTAATGTACCATCTGGGTTAAACTGAACGCCACCCTTTGTATCAGGTACCTGCTTTATACAAACTATAACCTTCACGTTAAGTACCTCCTAATTATTTTAATAAGTTTGCAGAAATAACCATACGCTGAACTTCTGAAGTTCCTTCGTAGATTTCTGTAATCTTAGCATCACGCATCATACGTTCTACATCATACTCTTTGATATAACCATAACCACCGTGTAACTGTACACACTTTGTTGTTACTTCCATAGCTACTTCTGCAGCATACAGCTTAGCCATAGCAGCTTCTACAGAGTATGAAGTCTTGTGATCAGCCTGATACTGCTCTTTCTTCTTAGCTGCCTTGTATACCAGTAACTTAGCTGCTTCAACCTTTGTTGCAAGATCAGCAAGTACAAACTGAGTATTCTGGAACTGAGCGATTGAACGACCAAACTGCTTTCTTTCCTTAACATAGTCGATTGTGATATCAAGAGCACCCTCAGCAATACCAAGAGCCTGAGCTGCGATACCAATACGACCACCATCAAGTGTATGCATTGCAATACCAAATCCCTTGCCCTTCTGTCCGAGAAGTGCATCCTTAGGAATACGACAATCTGTGAAGATAAGTTCATATGTGGATGAACCACAGATACCCATCTTGTTTTCTTTTGTTCCGAATGTAAATCCCGGAGTGCCTTTTTCTACGATAAATGCTGAAATCTCTTTCTGCTTTCTACCACGTTTTTCAATTGTACCTGTAACTGCAATGATAATATATACATCTGCTTCTTTACCATTTGTAATGAAACACTTAGATCCGTTAAGAACCCACTCATCACCATCAAGAACAGCCTTTGTCTGCTGACCCTGTGCATCTGTACCAGCACCCGGCTCTGTAAGACCAAATGCGCCAAGCTTTCTACCGGAAGCAAGATCTGGGAGGTACTTAGCTTTCTGATCTGGTGTACCGTATGTCTGGATTGGATCTACACACAGAGATGTATGTGCGGAAACAATAACACCAGTAGTACCACAAACCTTTGAAAGTTCCTCAACACACATAACATATGTTAAAGGATCACAACCCTGTCCACCATCTTCCTTAGAAACAGGTATTCCTAAGAAACCATACTTTGCCATCTTCTCTACTGTCTCTCTAGGGAATCTGTGATTTTCATCAATTTCCTGAGCAAGAGGCTTTACTTCATTCTGCGCAAATTCTCTGAATAAGTTCTGCGCCATTTCATACTTCTTGTCTAAAGCGAAATCCATTCTATTTCTTCCTCCATAAATATATTTATCAGTCAATTACTGAGCATCAACTGGTGTCTTTGTGCGGTCAGCATTGTATACATAGAATCCCTTACCACTCTTAACACCAAGGTTGCCGCCACGTACCATCTTACGAAGTAATGGACATGCACGATACTTGCTGTCGCCTGTCTCGTTATAGAGTACATCCATAATAGCAAGACAGATATCAAGACCAACGAAATCACCTAATTCAAGAGGTCCCATTGGATGATTTGCACCAAGTTTCATAGCTGAATCGATACCAGCGATATCTGACACACCTTCCATCTTGATAAATGCAGCTTCATTGATCATTGGGATCAGGATTCTGTTTACAACAAATCCGGCAGCTTCATTTACCTGTACAGGTGTCTTACCGATCTCTTCTGAGATCTTAACGATCTTATCAACAGTCTCTGCCGGTGTGTTAACACCTGCGATAACTTCGATAAGCTTCATTCTGTCAGCTGGATTGAAGAAGTGCATACCGATCATAGGACGGGTAAGACCATTTCCAATCTCAGTGATGGAAAGTGAAGATGTATTTGATGCAAATACACACTCTGGCTTACAGATCTTGTCAAGCTCAGAAAATGTTGTCTTCTTAACTTCCATATTCTCGAAAGCAGCCTCTACGATAAGGTCACAATCTGCGCATAAGTCTTCCTTAAGACCTGGAGTGATGCTGGCAAGAATACCATCAACCTTCTCCTGTGTCATCTTTCCTTTTTCAACAAGTCTGGCATAACCTTTAGCGATCTTGTCCTTACCGCCTTCAGCCCATTCCTGCTTAATGTCGCAAAGTGCTACTTCATATCCATCAACCTGAGCGAATGCCTTAGCAATTCCCTGACCCATGGTTCCTGCACCAATAACGCCAACTTTCATTTTAATATCCTCCTAAAAATTATTTTTAAGCAAACATGAGAAATTCATATACGTTTCGTTTGACATGCTCACTTTGGTATATCAAACATTTAGGATGGTTGATTTCGATTTCAAAATAACCACCCTAAACGTCAATATCAAGATTGTTGATTTATTTATTCTGGAAAGGAACAACCTTTAATTTCTTTTCCTTATCTTTCTCAAGGAAGTTGCCCATTCCTGCCTTCTGATCCTCTGTCTCGAAGCAATCGCCGAATAATTTCTCTTCTACAACGATTGCCTGATCCATATCAACCTGTAATCCATCATTGATTGCTTTCTTACAGTTACGAACTGCAATCGGAGCATTTGCTGCAATGATAGAAGCCATCTTCTTAGCTGCCGGTAATAACTCCTCTAATGGATATACAGCATTTACAAGACCGATTCTGTATGCTTCATCAGCTTTGATATTTCTTGCTGTGTAGATCAGCTGCTTTGCCATTCCTGCACCTACAAGACGGGCAAGTCTCTGGGTTCCACCAAATCCAGGTGTGATTCCAAGGCCAACTTCAGGCTGACCAAATACTGCGTTCTCAGAACAGATTCTGATATCACAGCTCATGGAGATCTCACATCCACCACCAAGTGCAAATCCATTTACGGCTGCGATTACAGGGATTGGGAATGTCTCGATCATTCGGAATACGTCATTACCCTTTTTACCGAAAGCTTCGCCTTCAGCCTTTGTAAGTGTTGACATCTCTCCGATATCTGCACCTGCTACAAATGATTTCTCTCCTGCACCGGTAAGTACAAGACATCTTGTTGTATTCAGGTCAACAGCTTTGAATGTTGCATCCAGTTCTTCAAGAACTGTGCTGTTTAATGCGTTTAATGCCTTTGGACGATTAATAGTGATAACACCAACAAATCCGTCCTGTTCATATGTTACAAATTCCATCGTTTATCTCCTTATATAGAAATGTAATATGGTTTTTCAGCCGACCGGATTAGTCTTCGATCTTAACAACTGTTGAGCAGCCCATACCACCGCCGATACAAAGTGTAGCAAGACCTGTCTTAGCACCCTTTGCCTGCATCTCATGAAGAAGTGTAACAAGGATACGGCATCCTGAAGCTCCTACTGGATGTCCAAGTGCGATTGCACCACCATTTGGGTTAACCTGCTTGTCAACATCAAATCCAAGATCCTTAGCTACTGCAACTGACTGAGCTGCAAATGCTTCGTTTGCTTCGATGATATCGAAATCTTCGATCTTAAGACCTGTCTTAGCCATTACCTTCTTTGTTGAAGCAACTGGTCCGATACCCATGATAGATGGATCAACACCACCAAGAGCACCTGCTACCCATGTAGCCATTGGCTTAACACCAAGTTCTTTAGCCTTTTCTTCGCTCATAACAACGATAGCTGCTGCACCATCATTGATACCTGAAGCATTACCTGCTGTTACGAAACCATTTGGATTGATAGTTCTGAGTCTTGAAAGTGTCTCAACTGTTGTACCAGGTCTTGGTCCCTCATCCTTCTTGAACTCAACCATCTCTTTTTTCTTCTTAACCATAACTGGAACGATCTCTGCGTCAAATGCACCTGACTCCTGAGCTGCTACAGCCTTCTGCTGGCTCTTTGCTGCAAACTCATCAAGTTCTTCACGAGTAAGTCCCCACTGCTCACAGATGTTATCAGCAGTCTTGATCATATGGTAATCATTGAATGCATCCCAAAGAGCATCATGTACCATTGTATCTACAAGTTTACCATCATTCATTCTGTATCCGAAACGTCCCTGCATTACAGCATATGGAGCCATTGACATGTTTTCCATACCACCTGCTACAACGATATCAGCATCTCCTGCTTCGATCATCTGAGCAGCCATATTTACACAGTTCAGACCTGAACCACAAACAACGTTAACTGTAACAGCAGTTGTCTCAATTGGAAGACCAGCTTTGATTGATGCCTGACGTGCAACATTCTGTCCAAGACCTGCCTGGATTACACAACCCATATATACATGATCTACCTGATCTGCAGGAACTCCTGCTCTGTTTAAAGCTTCCTTGATAACGATTGAACCAAGTACTGGAGCTGGTGTTGTACTTAATGATCCGCCCATAGTACCGATAGCTGTACGGCATGCGCCTGCTAATACAATTTTCTTTGCCATAATAATGAAATCCTCCGTATTTTTTTATAATGTAAGTGTTATATCATGGTACATTCATGCTGTAAATGGCACAATAATGACCATTATTGACATAACAGCACACTTTCTGGCTACATTCTAGCACAAAAGAAAGTACCACGCAACCAAAAATGAAATGCACGCATTAGAAATCATTATTTTTTCATTTCTGGTTATTTTCTTAATTTTATATAAAATATCAGTGTTTTTTCTTTCCTGTTTTCTGTTTTTGATATTTTTTATCATTTTGTCCTGCAGGTTTTCCGGTTCTGCTGTTTCTGTTATCCTGCCCGAATTTATAACTTCCTGAATTTTTACCGGATTTATCCTGTTTTCTATGATTACTGTTCTTGTTATTCTGATTCCGTGTTGCCTGTCCTGACGGATTCTTTTTATGGACATCTTTATGTCCCGAAGTATTCCTATCCATCTTTCTTGGAGTTATCAGACAATGCTTTTCGAATCCGATCAGATCTGTCCGCCCCGCCTTTATCAGAGCTTCTTTTACCAGATCATAATTCTCCGGTCTTCTGTACTGGATCAGTGCACGCTGCATTGCCTTTTCATGTGGATCTCTCGCCACATATACCGGTTCCATCGTTCGCGGGTCTACCCCTGTGTAATACATACAGGTCGAGATTGTCGATGGTGTTGGATAAAAGTCCTGTACCTGCTCCGGCATATATCCGATATCACGGATGTATTCTGCCAGCGCGACTGCATCTTTTAAAGTAGAACCCGGATGTGATGACATCAGATACGGTACTGCATATTGTTTCAACCCATACTGTTCATTGATTTTCTCATATTTTTTTATAAATGTCTCATATACCTGATTGGATGGTTTTCCCATGTACTTCAGAACATTATCTGAGATATGCTCCGGTGCAACTCTTAACTGTCCACTGACATGATACTGGCAAAGCTCCCGTAAAAAGGTATCATCATGATCTGCAAGCAGATAATCAAATCGTATACCGGATCTTACAAATACCTTCTTCACACCGGGTATCTGTCTTAATTTACGGAGCAGTTCAACATAATCTTTATGACTGGCATTCAGGTTCTGACATGGTTTTGGAAACAGACATTGTTTATTCTGACACACACCATATTTCATCTGTTTTTCACAAGACGGATGTCTGAAATTCGCTGTAGGTCCTCCAACATCATGAATATATCCTTTAAACTCCGGATCTTTCGTCATGTGCTTTGCTTCTTCAATGATTGATTCATGGCTTCTGGTCTGAACAATCCTGCCCTGATGAAAAGTTAGTGCACAGAAGTTGCATCCGCCAAAGCATCCACGGTTGCTTGCCAGACTGAACTTCACCTCTGCTATAGCCGGGATTCCCCCATCCTTTTCATACATTGGATGATAGGTGTTCATGTAATCATACCCATATACGTCATCCATCTCCATCTGCGTGAGTGGATATGCCGCAGGATTCTGAACAACATATCCCCGGTTGCCATATCCTTCCACCAGCACTTTTCCGGAATATGGATCTGTATTGATATACTGTGTATAAAAGCTTTCTGCATATTTTAAACGATCTTCCTGAAGTGCTGCATAATCAGGCAGGATCACCGGAGTTTCTACACCGGACAGATCTTTTGTCTTGTAGACTGTGCCTCTGATAAATGTGATATCCCTGACATCTATTCCGCTGTCTAACGCATCTGCAATCTCAACCATGCTGTGTTCGCCCATGCCATAGGAAATCAGATCTGCCTGTGAATCGATCAGAATTGAATGCTTTAATTTGTTCGACCAGTAATCATAGTGTGCAAGTCTTCTGAGACTTGCTTCAATCCCACCAATAATGATCGGAACATCCTTATACGTTCTACGGATCAGATTGCAATATACACTGTTGCATAATCCGGTCTCAGCCCCATCTTTCCACCGGGAGAATAGGAATCCATACTTCTGTGTTTTTTTGAAACAGTATAATGATTGACCATAGAATCCATATTGCCACCGGAAACCAGAAAACCAAGTCTTGGTCTGCCGAATACATCTATACTCTTATCATCTTTCCAATCCGGCTGTGGAATCATACAGATCTTATATCCATGTGCTTCCAAAACTCTGCTGATAATTGCCGGACCAAAAGAAGGATGGTCCACATAAGCGTCTCCGGTAATAAACACAAAGTCCGGCTGTTCCCATCCTCTTTCTATCATATCTTTTTTATTCACCGGCAGAAAATTATGTGTATTTGTCATTTTCTTTTCTCTGCTTTCTATGCTTCTTCTTTTCTTGCTGCAATATCAACCGACATACCGGCACCAAGTGCAACTGCTTCTAACGCTTTATCCGAAACATACGTATCAATTCCCGTTTTTTCCTTGATCAGTTTATCCATTCCATACATCAGGCTGCCACCACCGGTCAGAACAATTCCATTTACCGATATATCCGCGACCAGCTCCGGCGGAGCCGTCTCAAGTACCCCATGAATTGCCGTCAAAATATGAGAAGTTGTATCTGCAAATGCTTCTATTGTCTCATTTGCGGTGATCGTGATCGCCTTTGGAAGTCCCTTGATCAGATCTCTTCCCTTTACAACATAGGTGATGTCCTCCGGCCTCTCATAGACCGATCCTACCGCTATCTTTGCTTTCTCCGCAGTCTGTTCTCCGATCAGAAGATTATACTTTCTTCTGATATAACGGATCATCGATGCATTGTAATCATCACCCGCTGCTTTGATCGACTGACTTTCAACTGCTCCACCAAGTGATATAACCGCAATATCCGTTGTACCTCCTCCGATATCTACGACCATATTTCCTTTCGCTTCTTCAATATCAACAGCAGCACCGATTGCTGCCGCAAGCGGTTCTTCCATAACATAGACACTTTTTGCACCCGTCCTGTAGACCGCATCCTCGACCGCTCTTCGTTCAACCTCCGTTACCCCACTCGGAACGCAGACACAGATTTTCGGTCTGCCAACTCCGGTCCGTTTCTCCATCGCGCTACGGATAAATACTTTTAACATTCGCTCTGTAACGGTATAATCTGAAACAACTCCCTTTACAAGCGGTCTTACGACCTCGATTGACTCCGGTGTCTTTCCGATCATCTTCTTCGCTTTATTTCCAATCGCAATAATGCGCTTTGAGTTTTTTTCATATGCTACAACAGATGGCTGGTTGATGACTACTCCACGACCTTTAACATATACCAGCACATTTGAGGTTCCCAAATCTACTCCAATATCCATACTATCTTATATCTCCTTAAAGTTAACAACTATAAGAAACAAATTTTTGTTTGTTTCTAAAGTTATCGCGGCAGTTGTCAAAATCTACTTTAAATACAAATCTTGCCTCATCACCGCACAAAAAAGTGCCAAGTTTACAATAATAAATATTATAAACATTGGCACCATTTTTTTCAACCAAAATATAAGCTGGAAAATACAATCATACGACTGCTATTTTTCTTTCTTATTTTATATCCGTCTTCATAACTTTCTTTGCTTCTGCATTTCTTGCATCTGCACGTTCGATTGCTTCATCGATAGCTGTCAATAATCTGTCAATATTACCAGATTCCATTGCCATAAGTACATTTTTAATATTGCCATCAATACCATCTTCATACTTATAACCTTTTTCAATGATATATTCTTTGGCAATGACGATCAAATCTTCTTCCTTGATCTGATCGAAATATACTCTGTTATTGAAACTTCTCGCCTGTGTCATATTATCTGCAAGCATCTTGCTGAGTGCAACTTTTTCACCGGTAAGAATAACTTTTACATCATTCTTTTCTGTGGAACAAAGATCAACCATTTCTTTGAAACGCTCCGGTGTGATCAATCCGGCACTCTCAACGATCAGGCAGCCACCCTTCAGTTTTGTAACTGCACCTGCAAGTTTACCACTGTTGATTACTTTTGCCTTTACCTTTGCCTTTGCAGGAGATGTACAGAAGCCAAGGTCATAATAGCACTCTGCAAAATCTTCTCCGATTTTGGCAGAACCAAATCCATGTAATCCAAGGATTACCAGGTTCTTTGACCTCTTTGGATCAACCTTCATAGCCTGAAGAACATTTACAATCTGTGCTCCCGCAGGATTTACACACAGATATTTATACAGATATTTTGCTTCTGCAGGTAATGCTTTCTTCATTTCCTGATTGATCTCACTCTGTTCTGCTTCTACAGCAGCTTCATCTGTTGCTTCTAATGAAACATCAATCTTTGCAGCTTCATCCAGTTTTCCGGCTTTCAAGAGTTCCGCCTGTTTTCTTGCTTCCTCTTCCTTCTTAACTGCTTTTTCAAGCACTTTTGCTGCCGCTGCAGCTCTGCTTGTAACTTCTTCTAACTGCTTCTTTGTACTGATTTCTTCTTTTAACAGAGAATCAAGATCACGTTTCTTCTTTTCTTCTGCTTTCTTAACTGCTTCTTCATCTGCAGCTTTTCTAGCTACAATACGTTCTGCCTGTTCCGTCTTAAGATCCGCAATCTTCTTCTTTAATTCTTCTTCTTTCTTCTTTGCAGCATCCAGCAACTTCTTTGCAGCTTCTTCTGCCTTCTTCCGGGAATCAGCAGCTTCTTTTTCTGCCGTCATTGCAGCAGACTGAACCTTTTCAAGTTCTGCAGCCTCTCCTGTTGCATATTTTTCTTCCTCATCTGCAAGGAATTTCTCATGCGCATCATCTCTGGCTTTCTTTTCTTTTTCCAGATTATCTTTACCATCTGCTGCAGTCTTTTCGGCATTCTGGATCTCAACTTCTTCTTCGATCTTAGCCTTTTCCAGAATCTGTTCAGCTTCTTCCTCTGCATTTTCAGCCTTTGAAAGCAGATCTTCCGCTTCAACTACCGACTTCTTTGCAGCATCCAAAGCCTGCTGTGCCTCTGCCTTTGCAGCCTTGAAGGATTCTACATTCTTCTTTGTTTCTGCAATATCTGCATTTGTAGTCTTCTTCTCTTCATTAAGCGTATCAATTTCAGACTGATGCTTCTTCTTATCAGCCTCGCCCTTGGAAATTCTGGTTTCAGCCGCTGCCTTTGCAGATCTTGCCTCCTCCAGTTTCTTTAATGCTTCTGCTTCTTTTGCTTCTGCATCCTTTAAAGCTTTCTTTGCTGTATCTATTGCTTTTGCTGCAGAATCATTATTGTTCATTGCAGTCTTTAACTTGGTCTCACTTTCAGCAAGTTTATTTTCAAGTCCTGCAAGCGCCTTCAATGACTCAGATTCCATCTCAGTTGTATTCTTAAGATTCGATGCTGCCTCTTCTTCTGCTTTCTTTGAATCTGTAAAGATAACGCCAGCGCGCTGCTTGTTCTGTTCTGCATCATCCATCAGCTTCTTAGCTTTGTCATTCTGCTTTTCTTTCTTCTTCTTAGCAGCTTCAATTGCTTTCTTCTTATCTTCCTCAAGCTTGGTTGATGATGTTTCAGCATCTTTACATGCTTTCGCATATTCAGCTTCATGCTTCTCGATATTTGCCTTCTTTGCATCTGCCAGCTTCTTGATCGCTGCATCTGCAACAGCCTGCGCATCATTGATGATCTTTGTCTTAATGGTTTCAGGATCGCATTCCTTCAATACCTTATCAGACTCATTCTGTGCCTTTTTGTTTGTATCCTCAATCTCTTTCTTGATCGAAGTTACCTTTGAATCCAGCTCTGCATCTTCTTTTGCAAGGAGTTCTTCATCTGCCTTCTTCTTTGCATCAAATTCAGCCTTTACCTTGTCATCATAAGCAGCCTTCTTCTTTGCACATTCTTCCAGTTGAAGTTTTAATTCTTTTTCTTCTTTCTCTGAATCTGCAATGGTCTTCTGAGCGGTCTCAACAACATTCTTTGCGTCCTGTGCTTTCCGTTCAGCCAGTTCGATTGCCTGCTTCTTCTTTGTTTCAGCCTCGATCTTTGCTTTTTCTACAGCAGCTTTCTTGCGGGCTTCCTCTACTTTCTTACGGTTTTCTTCTTCTGCAGCTTTACGCTTGGCTTCTTCCTCTGCTTTCTTCTTAGCTTCCTCTTCTGCCTTCTTCTTAGCTTCCTCTTCTGCTTTCTTCCTAGCTTCCTCTTCTGCCTTGATCCGTGCTGCTTCTTCTTCACTTGTCTCATCTATATTTGACAGATTCTTAATGCCGGCACCAAGGAAATCATCATCATCGTCATCATCATCTATATCATACATGGACGAAACATCAGATGCGTTTTTGTTTCTGTCAGGTAAAATACTGAACAAGTCGCCATTTTTATCATTACCCTTTGGTGTCTTTACTTCTTTTACCTCAACATTCTTTCCTGGTGTCCATTCTGCATCATCTGCAGCAACAGAAGACATATCATCCTCATCAAAACGTACAGAATCATCTGTAAGTGTCTGTTTCTCTGTTTCACCAACTTTACTAGGTGAAAGGGAATCATCCACCTTACCTTTAATATTTAATGAAGCACCAAGCCACTGCCTGCGTCCTCTGTTTTTCCGGACAATCCGCCTTCTGAAGGTGCACTGCCAAGTCCGCCACCAAGTCCGCTTCCTAAACCGCTGCCAAGGCCGCCACCGAGACCCTCTCCCAGTCCGCTTCCTAAACCGCCGCCAAGGCCGCCAAGGCCTTCATCGGCAATACCACCAAGGTTAAGACTGATCTTCGGCATTTCCTGCTTGTCATTCTTATCCTCTGTCTTTGCTTCTTTTGCTTCACCCTCTGCCTCTTTATTTGTATCTGGCTTATTAGTTTCTGCTTCGTTGTTCTCTGTCTCTTCAGGCTTATCCTCATGAACAATACCCAATGCTTCTTCTCTCTTACGTCGTTTCTTCTCCTCAATACGCGCAAGTTCTTCAGCAGACAAAGTCTTATATTGGCTCTTGCTTCCACTATCTGAAGACTTCTTTTTATTACTGCTCAGATTTTTCAGTGCCTGCTCTTCTTCCAGTCTCTTCTGCTTTGCAGCTTCAGCGGCTCTTTCTTTTTCAAGCTGTGCCTTTATCGCAGCAATCATAGCTTCTGTTTGATCTACAGCCAATTTGTACGCCTCCTTCCACATTATCAAATAAAAAATAATATTTATATATTAATCTAATTATTTGTCATTCCTCTTAAGCTTGTATTTCTTCTCCCGTTTTTTATCTAGGTGCTCAAGCTGTTCTTTTCTGTTATCTTCTTGTTCCGATATCCCCTTCTCATCAGATGACAGATCCGCGTTTTCGACGTCTGTTTCATCTTCAATCAGGTTAACAAAACTATCACTATGCATATTGAAGTAGTCTGTATTTGATGCATATTTGGTTCCAAGCTCTATACCAAGTCTTGCCAGTAATTCATCTGCCTGATTAATAAGCTGTTCTTCTTTTTCCAGATTATCTGACATTTTTCTGTCATATTCAGCCTTCATATCAACCGTTTCTTTCATCAACTCTACAACTGGAGGTTTGTCGCTGTTATAATCCGGAAACAGACTTGAACGAAATATCGGAAAGTCCCGTCTATGTGCCGTTTTCTCCGATTCAATCCCGTATTCTGGTTCTTGTTCCGTTTCAGATTCCGGATTGACCTCGGCCTCTAAATCCATTTCAACCACAGCTTCAGAATCAATTTCAACATCCTTCTCAGCTTCCGTCTTACTCTCAGATTCTTTCTCAGAATCAGCCTCAGCTTCGACTTCTAATTCTGATCCAGGCTCGGAATCAGCCCTAACCTCCACTTCCGGCTCGATTTCTACTTCCTCTTCAGCTTCATTCTCTGTTTCGACTTCCACTTTTGTGTCAGATCCGGTTGCTGCTTCGATCTCCACAATATCATCATCCTCATATGCCTGTTCAAATGAATCATCTTCCCAGGTATCTGCGTCAAATGTATATTCATCAAGCGACTGAATCGCTATATCTATATCAAACGGATCATCAGAAGTTGTTTTCTCCATTGTATCCGTTGATTCTAACTCCAGTTCCTGATTTTCCTCCAGCATCTCTGCCTTTTCAGCATCTTCTGCAGGCTCAGCGGTTTCTGCTGTTTCTTCAAGCTCAGATTTCTCAGTTTCTTCTACTTCCTCTATAACAACAGAATCATCATCTTCCCCGGCCGGCCCTGGCGTCTCAGCACTATCGGCATCTTCTTCATTCGATTCTGATGTCTCAGGTCCTTTAGCATCTTTTGTCTCCGCCTCAGTAATCTCATGATCTTCAACAGATTCCGTATATTCTGATTTCTTCTCAATCTGTTGCTCATCGGTTTCAGATTTTTCAGGTTCTTCCGATTCAACATTCTCAGGTTCCTCAACATCTGAAGCGTCAGTTATATCTTCAGATATAATCTCTTCCGGAGCTTCTTCGAGAATCTCTTCTGTATGTTCATTCGATGGTTCCGGCATGATTGCATCATCCACATCTACCATCAATACAGAATCATATTCTTCGTTATCAAAATCAAAATCGTCAACGCCATCTTCAAATGAATCCTCTGATAATTCATCCAGACTTCTCGGCTTCTTCTCATCCCCTGTAGGATCAGCAACCGGTTCTGCTTCAGCTTCCATGCCATTCTCAGCGACAGTTTCATCAGATTCCGGATTTACAATCTCGCCAAGAAGCTGATCACGGTCTACTTCTGAGTTCTCCTGCTCCGCAAATGCTTCCTCAATTGCCTCTTCTTCTTTCTTTGACATCCGGTTCTTAAGGAACCACTTTTTCTTTCCGGTATTCTCTTCCTGATCAGAATTCTCCGGAGTATCCAATACTTCCTGATCTGTCTGTTCTTTCTGCTGTTCCGCTTTTTTTTCCTGTTTCTGTAACTTCTTGGATTCTTTCTTTTCTTTCGACTTCAGAAGCATCTGTTTAAACTTCATAGAATTCGTAACTGGTTCCCGATCCTCAACCATCAATGTGATCTTTGGATCTTTCGGATGGATTCTCAAATCATCTGCTTCTAATACTTTCTCTTCCATCAGACGGACATCCTGCTGCGCGATATCGTCATCCATTGCTTCCGTTTCAGGATAACAATAGATGGCTTTATCAACATCATATAATTTCTCTCTTAACTGATTCACCTTGTCAATATAAGATGAACCTTTATAAGTTGCACAGAACATCTCGGCTTCCGACTGGAATTTTTCTTCATTTCCCATTGCTTTATACAATAAAAGCATCTCAAAATCCCAGATATCACTTGTTTCTTTTTCATTTGCCGATATCAGAATACCATACAATTCCTTGTATGGTTTTCTTTCTGCTTTCGCAAGCATATATTCGATCCTGTATGTACCCGCATCTTTTTCATTTTGATTAAATTTATATATTTCATAATAGGTATTTGCCAGTGAATAAAAGCCCATGGATAAATATACCCGGATCAGAGAATATATGATCTTATTCCCTACAGGTGCCATGGAATGTGCTTTTACAAGAGCAGCACGGGCTTCCTGATACCGCCCGTTTTCATAATAAACTTCACCACAGATCTTAATAAACTGTGGCGAAAGGGACTTGGTCAAATCCTGATGTTCAAGTATATCCAAAGCAAGACTATAGTCTCTGCTTTCAGCCAGTTCTTTAATTTTATTCACACTTGACATACTTATTCCAGTACCCATCAAACCATACTCCTAACAATTTTTTCATCTCTTAATTTTATCACATAGGTTTATCTTTTACAACAGCCTTATGGATCAGGATCGCAATTATACCAACTAAAAGTCCAGCGATAAGGCCGCCTACATGCGCTGCATTATCAATTCCATCTGAAACATATCCATTTAATATTGTGAGCACGGATAAAAACAAAAGATCTTTTAACGAAATTCCTGAAATATGTCCTTTATTAAAAAATGCAAATACGATCAGCACTCCCATCAATCCACAGATTGCCCCGGATGCGCCACCTGCATATGTATAATAATTTCCCAGATAACAGCTGATCAACGAACATATTGAAGCGGTGATCCCGCAAAACAAATATGAAATCAGAAAACCAATCCGTCCCATCAGATTCTCAACTCTCGCTCCCAGCGCAACCAGAACAACCATGTTGCTGAATAGATGAATCAGAGAAAAATGATAAAATATGGATGTTATGATTCGATAATATTGCTTTTCTACGATTACGTCATACAAATTATCCGCAAGCAATTCCTCCAGCCAAGAATTTCCCGCTGCATCTCTTGTATATACAGATATCACAAAAATAATAATATTGATTAATATCAATATCGGTGTTATTACACCAAACGTTTTACGGATCCTTGAAAGATTCCTGCCCTTTTCCTGCAGGATCTGTTTGTCAAGCACCGGCTGCAAGCCATCAAAATCCATTGGCTGATTTTCAAACACATACAGTTTGCCATAGTCTTCACTGAACAGCCAGACATTGCTCATCTTTGAAACAATCTCATTTACAGAATCATCAAACAATCCATTCGGTGTCAGTAATATATTAAGCAGTTCGATTCTTTTATCACTGTCTGCAGACAAGTCATGTATGATCTGTCTGTTAAACTTCTGTAAGCTTTCTGCCCTCAGATCTCTGCTGCTTCCAAGCACAACAACATATATGGCATCTGTTCCCAGTCTGCCATATACGTTATTGCTTTCAGGATTCAGTTTTTTATATCCCATTTCTTCCAGATGCTCAATTATCTGTAGAACATATTGCTGCATTTTTATAATCCAAGGAACAGATTCTCTACCTTTTCAATAACCGTATCCTTCATATTGCCACGGGTCTTCTCATACTGAAGACCGGACTCCATGATTTCCAACAACTGCATACGAAGGCCGGAATCAATGTCCTTAATGTGCTTCATAAGAACATCCTTGATCTCCATAACATATTCTTTCTGACGCATTTCCTCAATCATAGGCTCATAATTAAAGGAAACCGTGTTCTTCATCTCATCCTGTTTTCTGGAACAGATCACACATTCTTCTGCTCCGCCCTCATTTACATGACCACAGTTACAGGTCCATACCAGTCCGTCTGACTTATAGTTACATACCGCATCCAGACCTTTTTTCATCTTAAGGGCTTTGAACTTTAATGGACTGAGATCTACATCGATCGGATCATCTCCGCAGGAATATACTCCACGGGAAGTTACATACTTCTGGATATATACCTTTGAGCTTGAAATGATCTTTATGTACTTATCCGGAAGCTTACATTCAATATAATCAGACTTCAGAAGCGACTGACCTGTTTTATCAAATACGAAATCAACTCCGGTCAATGTGATCTCATCACCATAAATATTTGTAAATTTAATATCTGCCTTGATTGCTTTGATATCTTCCATATTGTAATTATTAAACCATGCTGATATTCTGGTTCCTTTTCCTTCTGAAGCAAGAACGATCTTTACAGCTCTTGGAACAAGCTTGTCATAATAGTTATTAACATATAACTCTTTTCTGACAAATACACTCTTCTCAAATTCGGACTGATATTCTTTCTTGATAGAAACCAATGTACCCGCAGCAACAACAGATGTAATATTAGATGAGTAATCTACTACATTTGTATGGAAACCTACAACTGCATTGTACTTGGTCTTGCCAGCCATCTCCTTGAATGACTTGATTGCTTCATTCATTGCTCCATCCAGCTTCTCCTGATATATGCTGCTTCGATCTGTAGCAATATCTGCAATTGATGAACCAATCTCCTTCAGAAAGTTTGAACTTAAAATTGTCTGCACAAATCTATATGGACCATATTCTGAGATCTCATATCCTTCAAAACTTGTGCCAGATGTAATCATAATATCTTCCATGTGTAACGCACCTCCAAAAATATATGAAAATTGTACCACAAATTTTTAGAATAGACAAATACTTTTTGTGAATTTTATCTTAAAATACAATCTTTTTTTAGTAATTTTATTCAAATAACTACAAATATCCGTTAAATCGCGATTGGAATATTTTTCACCTGAGGTCCGGTCTTATATCTTCGATCGTAAAATCATCTACTGTGAACTCATAAAAATCCTTTACATCCGGATTCATTTTAAATTTCGGTGCAGGATAGGTTTCTCTCTCGATCAGTTCCTTCACGATCGGAATATGGCGGTCATAAATATGTGCGTCTGCGATCACATGAACCAGTTCACCCGGTTTGAAGCCTGTCACCTGCGCGATCATATGAACCAGCACTGCATACTGGACCACATTCCAGTTATTTGCTGCAAGTACGTCCTGTGAACGCTGATTCAATATTGCATTCAGGCGGTCTCCGGTCACATTAAAGGTCATACTGTATGCACATGGATACAGATTCATTTCGTGAAGATCCTGATGCACATACATATTGGTTATCATACGTCTGCTGTATGGATTATGTTTCAGGTCATAGATCAGACGATCCACCTGATCCATCATACCCTCTTTATACTGATGTTTTACTCCCATCTGATAACCATATGCTTTTCCGATCGAGCCATCTTCATCTGCCCAGCTATCCCAGATATGGCTCTTCAGATCATGGATATTATTTGATTTTTTCTGCCAGATCCAGAGCAGTTCATCAATAGCAGATTTCACATACGTCTTGCGAAGTGTGATCGCCGGAAATTCTTTTGAAAGATCATACCGGTTCACAACACCAAACTGTTTGATCGTATAGGCACTGGTTCCATCCTCCCATTTTGGACGAACCTTTTCCCCTTCTGTACTGTATCCGTTCTCTATGATCGAACGGCACATTGAAATAAATATATCATCTGCACGGCTCATTTTTATACCTCCATTTTTATCTTCTGAACTTTTGTAATTGTACCGTATCAATATTAAAAACGCAACTTTTTATCCCGAAACATGCAAGTTATTACATCAAACCATACAAGTTATTACATCAACACTCCTGCAGCCACCTTTTCTGTTATGATCGAAAAAAAACAAATGAAAGGAATCCAATATGAAAAAAGAAAACAATCCACTTCCTGACTTATTAAAGTATTTCCGCAAGAAGAAACATCTGACTCAGGAACAGGTCGCAAAACAGCTGTCTGTATCCCGTGCCAGCTATGCCAGTTACGAAACCGGAAGGATCATCCCCGGCATGCAGCATATCATGGAATTGTCCCGGATATTAGAGCACGACTTTCTGTTTGCCTATACTCTGGCTGTCCAGAATGCTCCGGCCGGTGCAATGCCGGAAGCAGTTTATGAAGAAAATCCATACCTTGCCGTTCCGGCTCTGCCCACAGATGCACAGAGCAATGAACGATCTGCAAAAATCGCCTGTCTGTCATCCATCGATCAAAAGCTGATCGACACTTATATAGATCTTCGTATTTCAGACAGTAAAACTACAAATGAAAGGAACTTCTAATATGACAACGAAAACAAATATAGGAAGTGCTCTTACCGCACTCAGAACCGGAAACCATCTTACCATTCAGGAAGCAGCAAAGCATCTGAAACTCACACCCTCCTCCTATTCCAATTATGAACATGGCCGCAGTTATCCGGATATCCGGCTGATCTTCCGCACAGCCGTATACTATCATATCAATATTGAATTTCTGATCTTTCTCGTCTGCATTGATCTTGCTTCTTTCGAAAATCTAAAAAACGAAGAATTGTTCCGTCTGTTTACCTACGGGCACACCTTTTCCTGGGACTTTTTTGAATTGTTTGAACGATATAACTCCCTTTCCGATGTCTACAAACATGCTGCTTCTACTTTTTTAGAAGCAGCATCTATCTGCAATCAGCAGATATAGAAACAACAAAAATGCAGCAATCAGTTTCCCGGGCTATGCCTGCCTGACTGCTGCATTTATCGTATTCATTACTTTTTTCTTATCTGCGCTCCAAAGCGGTGCGATCAATAGTTTCTTTGGCCCATCTCCGGTCAGACGGTGGATCACCATATCCGGCGGCAGTACCTTCAGACACGAAACAACACATTCTGTATAATCTTCCAGCGATAAAACAGAACATTCTCCATTCTGATACAATTCAGCAAGGTTTGTTCCTTTAAGGACATGAAGTAGTTGCAGCTTTATGCCCTGTGCACCGCTCTTTCCTATATACTCTGCTGTTTCGATCATATCTCTCTGCGTCTCTCCCGGAAGTCCCAGTATCATATGTACGATCACATGTACACCAAGATTCCTGAGTTTTTTTACCGCCTCGTCATATACCGAAATGGGATATCCGCGATTGATAAACTTTGCCGTTTCCTCATGTATCGTCTGAAGTCCGAGTTCTACCCACACCGGCTTAATCCTCTGTATATCACGCAGCATATCGATCACCTGATTTCCCAGGCAATCCGGTCTGGTTGCAATTGAAATAACCGCAATGTCTGACCGCATCGCTGCCTTTCTATAAATATCCCGCAAACGGTCGATATCACCATATGTATTCGTAAATGACTGAAAATATGCAATATAATGTTTACCTTTGAACTTCGAAGCAACCAGCTGTTTTGCCTGTTCAATCTGTCGATCTATGTCCATATCCGCTTTTGGGCTGAAATCACCCGATCCTAGACTACTGCAAAAAATACAACCGCCAATTCCTGCCGTTCCATCCCGGTTCGGGCAGGTGGTTCCGGCATTTAATGACAGCTTGTATAATTTCTCCCCGAAGGTATCCTTTATATATTGATTCGCTGTATATATATTCATCTTACATATTCCTTATACATTGATCCGCCATGTACATCTGCATAGTGCATATCTTTCATATCAAACCGATTCATAAGCCCATCCAACTTCCTTATCAGTCAGGCAGCAGCTTTACTGTTTAAAAGAATTCGAGCAGCTCCTCCGGCTTATGGATGATCTGGGTAGCACCATGTTCTAACAGGAATTCTTCATCACGAAAGCCCCAGGTAACAGAGATACATTCCAGTCCGCTGTTCTTCGCGGTCATGATATCCACATCTGAATCTCCTACATAGACTGTACCTTCCCGTCCGATCTGCATTTCCTTCATTGCTTCGATGCAGGTATCCGGTGCCGGTTTCTTTGCTACATTTGCAGACTCCCCAATCGCAGTATAAATATACTCTCCAAAAAACTGATCCCGCAGTCCCTTTACTGCAGCATCAAATTTGTTCGATACGATCCCTGCCGGTATTCCTTTTTCTTTTAACACCTTAAGCACATCGATAACTCCCTCATAAGGGCCTGTCTTATTCAACATATTCTTTGAATAATGCTCCTTGAATATCGCAAGTGCTTTTAATGTATCATCTTCTGAAGTTCCCGTCGGAACTGCACGCTCCATCAGCTTTTCTACACCATTTCCTACAAAACGGCGGACCTCATCGATTGTCCGTTCCGGGTAATTCATCTGACGAAGTGCATAATTTGTACTGTCCGCCAGATCCTCTAATGTATTTAAAAGTGTTCCATCCAAATCAAATATAACTGCCTGATATTTCTTCATTGTACATCTGCCTTTCTGCCTTTATTCTATTCCGGCTGATCGAGTTCCTGTACAGCCCGAACCAGTGCCGGAACAATCTGTTTCTTTCTGGAAACCACGCCCTCCAGATATGCATAATGATCTACAAATTTCGTCTGGAACGCACGGGAACAGATCTCCTCTGCCTCATCTCCAAATGCCAGCATTCCGGAACTATCGTCTAAAATGCTTGTCATTACAAACAAAAATACATCACAGCCGTTTTCTGTATAATCGGTCAGATACTCGTACATACTCTTCTGTATCTGTTCAATCTCTCTGGTATTGATCGATGTGATCTGTCCGATCGCAAAGGTACGTCCGTCAATCTCAAATTTCTTATAATCCTGATGCAGAATCTCATCAATCGTCTTTCCCTTCAGATTACTTCCGGCATCGAACATTTCCATTGCAAAATCATTCACATTTATCTCTGCAAGCTGTGCAAGAGCATATGCTGCATTCTTATCCTCGCAGGTGCAGGTCGGCGATTTAAACAGCAGCGTATCTGATAAAATAGCCGCACACATCAATCCCGCAATCTTCTTATCCGGTATAATATTCTGTTCTCTGTACATCTGATATATGATCGTAGATGTACAGCCGACCGGCTGATTTCTGAAATAAACCGGTGCAAGTGTTTCTACATTTGCAATTCTGTGATGATCGATGATCTCCCGGATCTCTGCCTTGTCGATATTATCAACCGACTGGGTACGTTCATTATGATCGACCAGGATCACCTGTTTTTTTCTGGCATTGATGTAGTTACGTCTGGAAACCAATCCCAGATAATTCCCGCTCTTGTCTACGACAGGGAAATAACGGACTCTCGTCTTCGACATTACGCTTTTGATCGTTTCAACCGAATCATCCTCATTAAATGTCATGATATTATCACGAACCATAAAGAATCTTACCGGTATACTTTGACCGATCAGTCTGGCCACCTTATAGGTATCATTCTGTGATATGATGATCGAACAGCCCTTAAATGCTGCAAGTTTTACTACATCATCATCTACCTTATCTACCAGACAAAGGATCAGCATACCTGCTCCCTTTTCAATTGCCATCAGCTGGGATTCCTTCCGGTCACTTAAGATAACAAGGTCACCCGGTTTTATAAAATGCTCCATCAACTCCACATGAGCCGCTCCAATGATAACTTTTCCATTTGTGATATAGCTGTGTGGATTTCCACAAACCATCTCACCATCGATCGTTTCAATAATATGACGGCATCTGGTTCTCGCTTTATACAGAATGTCGTCCTCCGAATTCAACATATAAGCTTCTGCAATATCTCCGACAGTTAATATTCCACGAATCTTTCCATTCTCCACAACCGGCAACGTCGTTGCATCATTCTTCTGCATGATCTCAAATGCTTTCTTCATTGTTGTATCACCCGGTACACCGGAAACGAGTCGGTAAGAAATATCACTCAATTGGGTGTCCACGTTTTTGATCAACTCCGGCACTTCCACATCAAAATAATTTAATACAAATTCTGTTTCTTTATTGATATTACCCGCTCTTTTGGGAATATATTTATTTTCTGACTGATTCTTAAGATCTGCATAC
Source organism: Clostridium sp. AM46-21 (assembly GCF_003480025.1). Lineage (NCBI taxonomy): Bacteria > Bacillati > Bacillota > Clostridia > Eubacteriales > Clostridiaceae > Clostridium > Clostridium sp. AM46-21. The sequence goes on along the minus strand of NZ_QUIB01000001.1, from coordinate 163,195 downwards.
GCGATCGCTGAACAAATTGAATCCGTATCCGGATTCTTATGTCCGATCACAAATACCTCATCTCTTGGAATGTTATGCATATTCCACCTCCTATTAAGAACGCAAAACAGCCTGCTGCAAAATGCAGCAGCCTGTTTTGTCAGGTTGTATCATATTATACTTATAATTCGCTGATGTCAACCAGTGATAATCGTCTGTTTGCGGATGACTCCAAACTTGTAAGCAGCGCATTCGCTGTATCAAGGCTTGTAAGACAGGTAACACCGGTTTCAACTGCATGACGTCTGATCACGAAACCATCCTTGCTTCGTTCAATTCCCTGTGACGGAGTATCGATGATCAGATCGATCTCATGACTTAAGATCAGATCCAACAGATTTGGTGATGGTTCCTCTACTTTGTTGATCAGTTCAGCAGGTACTCCATTCTCATTCAGGATTCTACATGTGCTCTTTGTAGAGAAGATCTCATAACCAAGAGCCGCAAAACGTCTGCCGATTTCTACTGCATCCATCTTGTCTGCGTCCTTAACTGTAAGAATCATCTTCTTTGTCTTTGGAAGATTTACACCTGCACCAAGGAACGCCTTGTAAAGGGCTTCGTTGTAGTCCTTGGAGATACCAAGACATTCACCTGTTGATTTCATTTCCGGTCCCAGACTGATTTCAGCTCCACGGATCTTCTCAAATGAGAATACAGGCATCTTGATCGCAAAGTATTCTGCTTCCGGCTGAAGTCCCGGCTTATATCCCATATCCTTGATCTTCTCACCTGTGATAACACGGGTTGCAAGATCTACGATCGGAATACCGGTAACCTTGCTGATATATGGAACAGTACGGCTGGAACGAGGATTTACCTCAATTACATATACTTCATCATTGTATGCGATAAACTGTATATTGATCAGACCGATTACATGAAGGCTGTTTGCAAGCTTTCTTGTATAATCTTCAATTACACGTTTGATCTTTGGTGAAAGTGTCTGTGCAGGATATACAGAGATACTGTCACCGGAATGGATTCCGGCTCTCTCTACATGCTCCATGATACCAGGGATCAGGATGTCTTCTCCATCACATACGGCATCTACTTCTACTTCCTTACCCATGATATATTTATCAACCAGAACAGGATGCTCCTGAACATGTCTGTTGATGATATCCATGAATTCAATAATATCTTTATCAGAGATCGCGATCTGCATTCCCTGTCCACCTAATACATAAGAAGGTCTTACCAGAACCGGATAACCGAGTTCATTGGCTGCCTCTAAGGCTTCATCTCTGGTAAATACCGTCTTTCCGGCAGGTCTTGGGATACAACACTTCTCAAGGATCTCATCGAATAATTCTCTATCCTCAGCGGCATCTACATTCTCTGCACTTGTACCAAGGATCGGAACACCCATCTCCATCAGTGCTTCCGTCAGCTTGATCGCTGTCTGTCCGCCGAACTGAACAACCGCACCATCCGGTCTTTCCAGATCTACAATTGCTTCTACATCCTCTGCTGTCAGCGGCTCGAAATACAGCTTATTTGCAATATCAAAATCTGTACTGACTGTCTCAGGATTATTATTTACGATAATGGTCTGGTATCCCTTTCTCTCAAATGCCCATGTACTGTGTACGGAGCAGTAATCGAATTCGATACCCTGTCCGATACGAATAGGACCGGAACCAAGAACCATAACCTTCTTTACGGAATGATCTTCCTCTACTTCACTCTCACCGTCGAAGCAGGAATAATAGTATGGTGTAGATGCTTCAAACTCTGCAGCACAGGTATCAACCATCTTGAAAGATGCACGGATACCATAGCCATACCGCAGCTCTTTGATCTCTTTTGTTGTCTTTCCTGTAAGCTGTGCGATTACCTTATCCGGGAATTCTACACGCTTGATCTCCTTCATCAGTTCCTTGGAGATATCTCCCTTGGAATCACGGATCTCCTGTTCATAGTCAACCAGATTGTTGATCTTATCAATGAACCAAAGATCAATCTTTGTGATATCGTGAATTGCTTCCTGTGTAATGCCACGGCGAAGCGCCTCAGCAATAACAAAGATACGTCTGTCATCTACATGATGCAGAAGCTTTAAGATATCACTGTCAGACATATTCTTATATCTGCTGGAATGAAGACCATCTACATGCTGTTCCAGAGAACGGATTGCTTTCATCAATGCGCCCTCAAAGTTTGTGCAGATACTCATAACCTCACCGGTTGCCTTCATCTGTGTTGTCAGATCATGATCTGCCTTGATGAACTTATCAAACGGAAGTCTAGGAATCTTAACAACAACATAGTCCAGTGCAGGCTCAAAGCTTGCAAATGTCTTCTTGGTAATTGCATTCTTGATCTCATCCAGATTATAACCAAGTGCGATCTTTGCAGAAACCTTGGCGATCGGATAACCGGTTGCCTTGGATGCAAGTGCCGACGAACGGCTTACACGAGGATTTACTTCGATTACACAATATTCAAATGTAGTTGGATGTAATGCAAACTGTACGTTACAGCCACCACGGATATTTAATTCAGAAATAATATTTAATGCAGATGTACGAAGCATCTGATACTCTTTATCACCCAATGTCTGGGATGGTGCTACTACGATAGAGTCACCGGTATGGACACCGACCGGATCCAGATTCTCCATATTACAAACTGTAATACAGGTACCATTTGCATCACGCATTACTTCGTATTCGATCTCTTTCCAGCCTGCGATACAACGCTCTACCAGAACCTGACCGACACGGCTGAGTCTCAGACCATTCATCAGAATCTCGACAAACTCCTCTTCATTCTCAGCGATACCACCGCCGCTTCCGCCGAGGGTGTATGCCGGACGGAGTACAACCGGATATCCAATCTTCTTAACAAATTCGAGACCGGCTTTTACCGTTGTAACAACCTCAGATGGTGCTACAGGCTCATGGATTTTCTCCATGGTTTTCTTGAATTCCAGTCTGTCCTCTGCTTTTTTGATTGTTGAAGAAGATGTACCGATCAACATAACATCATGTTCTCTTAAGAAACCGGATTCTTCCAGTTCCATTGCGATATTTAAAGCTGCCTGACCACCCAGTGTTGGCAGAAGGCTGTCTGGTTTTTCTTTCTCGATCACTGCTTTTACAACATCGGCTGTTAATGGCTCAATGTATACCTTATCTGCGATATCCTTATCTGTCATGATCGTAGCCGGATTGGAGTTGATCAGAACAACGCAAAGACCTTCTTCTTTTAATGAACGACAAGCCTGTGTACCGGCATAGTCAAATTCTGCAGCCTGTCCGATTACGATAGGACCGGAGCCAATTACAACAACTTTTTTAATATTCGGATTCTTTGGCATTACTTAGACACCTCCATCATATTCATAAATACATCAAACAAGAAGTCTGTATCAAGAGGACCGGCACATGCTTCCGGATGGAACTGTACGGTCTGTGCATTCTTACCAAGGTAATGAACACCTTCTACTGTACCATCATTTACATTGATAAAGCTGACCTCGGCAACCTTTCTGTCAAGGCTCTCTTCTTTTACCATATATCCATGATTCTGGGTTGAAATATAAACCTTTCCGGTCTTTAAATCTTTTACAGGATGGTTCGCACCCCTGTGACCGTATTTCATCTTTACGGTATCGCCGCCATTTGCAAGTGCAAGCAGCTGATGTCCAAGACATATTGCAAAAATAGGAATATCTGTATCGAAAAGTTTTTTCACTTCTTTGATTGTAACCTTACAATCCTTTGGATCTCCAGGTCCGTTTGTTAACATGATGCCGTCCGGTGCATCTGCGATGATCTCCTCCGCAGGTGTCTCAGCAGGATATACGGTAACCTGACAGCCTCTCTTTAATAAAGATTTGATAATATTTCTCTTAACACCGAGATCGATAACAGCTACCTTGTAGCCATCTCCCGGATAAACTTTCTTTTCTTTGCATGTAACATCAAGAACAACATGTCCCATCTCCCATGCTTTGATCCGCTTCAGACAATCTTCAAGGTCATAAGAAGCATTTGTTGTGATCATGCCCTTCATTGTACCCTGATTTCTGAGGATCTTTGTCAATGCTCTGGTATCAACTCCCTCGATACCTGTTATATTGTTATTAATAAGGAACTGGTTAATACTCTGTTCACTTCTGAAGTTACTTGGCTTCTTCGCAATCTCTCTTACAATAAATCCTGACTGCCATGGTTTATCAGCCTCCATATCTTCCAGACATACACCATAATTACCAATCAACGGATATGTCATACAAACTGCCTGCCCGGCATAGGATGGGTCTGTCAACACCTCTAAGTAACCTGTCATAGACGTATTGAAAACAATTTCGCTTATGATCTCATCGGTTGCTCCAATACTGGTGCCTTCAAATACATGTCCATCTTCAAGTATCAAAAAAGCTTTCATAATACAATTCCTTTCTTCTTTTTTCTATTTTTGCTCAAAAAAAAAGAGTGAACAGAGAATCTGTGCACACATACAAAGATCCTCATCTGCCTCTTTTTTCTAGTTTTGTCAATTCTAACACATTTGTTATTGTTAGACAACACTTTTTCATCGAAATTCGTCAACTTATTTCTGAGCAGCTTCCTGCTTCATTTTTTCTGTTGCTTCATACGCTCTTCTGCTGAACTCACAACCGCAGAAGTTCTGTCTATATAAATTATATTTCTTTGAAAGCTCGATTGAGCGTTTATATCCGTTTTTCTTCTTAAAATCACTATGTAAAAACATTATACCATACTGCTCACCCAGCTCTTCTCCGATTTCATTGAGCCAGTCTGCATTTTTATGTGGACTGATCGACAAGGTTGTAGTGAAATAGTCATATCCATGTTCTTTTGCAAACGCGGCACTTTTATCCAGACGAAGTTTATAACAGGCATAACACCGTATCCCGCGTTCCGGCTCTTCTTCCATTCCTTTTGCCATTTCAAGAAACCGTTCGCTCTCATGCTCTTCCAGATATGACTCCACCCCATTCTCCTGATATACTTCATGAACAAAGCGTTTTAATTCATTCCAGCGTTTCCCGTATTCTTCATCACTTGTGATATTTGGATTATAAAAATAAGCAGTAATATCAAAATAATCGGTCAGAACTTCCAGGCAATGACTGGAACACGGGGCACAGCAGCAATGAAGCAGAAGCTTCTTCTTACTGCCGGAATCCGATATTTTCTTCAATTCTTCTTCCATCATAGTATAATAGTTTGCATTTTTCACTATTTATCTCTCCTTTTTTATCAAAAATAACGGAAGTTTTTTCCTTTTTTTGCCTTTTTGTGCATTATTAACAGTTGACTTTGTGCTATCTATACAATATACTATATTCAAACAAACATAGGCATACTATATGATGGAGGTGTTTATCATGACAGTTGAACAGGCAATCAAAAAATATAAATTACAGCCGGTAAGTGTCAGTGTTGCTAAAGTGAAGGCCAAAGAACTGAATGTGGAGGAAGTTTTGTACATGAATGTACAGAAGAATAAATACGCCTACATTGTTAAAGATGGTGCACGGGGAATCATGCTTTACTCCGACGAAAGAAGTCTTTATACCAAACTGTATAAAGGACTTAAGATGACTCCTCTTCAGCCATAATTTCGTATTTAATTTCACACCACATAAAAGAAGCTTATCATCAGAAGTCCGGGTTTCAGACCGGATCTGTTATAAGCTTTTTTTATTACTCTAAATGTCGCAGCTTCTTCAGCAATAAAAAACTCTCATTTCATTTATTCAAAATAATCTGTACTCCGGTAATTCCTCTCCAAACAGAAAATGCCTGATTCCATCATCCACAAATATTATGATCAATGAAAGAAACATCCACAGCACAGAATACGGCAGACATATCTGCCCCATTACATTATATGGCAGGTATGAATAATCCCATACTCCAACATGAAAGATCAGATTTACGATAACTCCGGTTACAAATTCAAACAAAGTTATGATCCCTGACGATAAAATCATCTGTAGCGGAATCGGCATTCTCGGGAACATCTGATTCAAACCTCCGCAGGCAATCATACACAGCCCCCCACAAATTATCATGGAATAATGAGAATAATCTCTGGTAAATATCTCAAGAAAATAATATACCATCCCTCCGGTCAAAAACAAAGACAGATATTTAAAAAAAGTAATCTTCATCGCAAGCACCTCTTTTTATAGTATCTGTCTTTCTGCTTATAAATATGTGTCTGTTCCTGACTTTCTCTATTCCCGGATTTTTCCCTTAAAAAATTGTTTTACATGTTCAATCGTCTTTGCATCAAGCTCTAACAGGACTTCCTCTGTGCGGTTATTCTTATTCAGAATAAAAGAATAAACAGGATTCTCTGTGTTCTTATCCTTTGAAGTGAAATTCATCGTTTTAATACCGGAATTTGCCTGATGCTCATTATCCCTATAGATTGAATCTACAGTCGTGATCTGCTTTACTTCTCCGCCTTCAAAATGATACATCTGTTTTCTGCTGCTCTTTGCGGTAATCCTTGCAACCTCAACATCATCATTTACGAACAAATATTCAAACTCACACTCTTTTCGATTGATTGCAAGTGAAAATATAATCACACCAACAACCGCAAGCGGAAGTCCAAAGATTGCGCCTCCCGGTACAAAGAACATAAAAAATGCTCCCACCACAGTGATAATTGCTCCAAGTACGATCAATGCCATGATTCCGGCAGAAGTCTTTGTTTTCACTATATGTTCTACATATCCATCTGTTGTCATTTTATTTCTCCTTTTTGTATATACATTCTATAATTATTATACATGGTATCCATACTTTTTTAAACCACTTCATTTATGAAATATGATCTAATTTTCTATATAATTCTGTGCACTCCATATACGGCTCATAAAACATGATCCCATGACCTTTCTTTATCATCTTATGATTCGCATAAGTTCCAAACAGTTCGATTTCCGGAAATACCCGGATGCCACTCTCACAAACGCCATATAACAACGGATCAAGTGAACCGGTATCTGTACAATACTGAACGATCTCTGCATAATCTCCATCATACATAGTTCCATATACTGCCGCTATCTCATTCTCATCCTTTATGATATATACATCACCGAATAGAGACTGACATTCCATTCCAAGATCCTCCAGATAGGCTCTGGTTCGTGGTACAAAGAGATTATAGCATTGTGTCAGTTTTTCAGAAAAGCTCTCCAACTGTTCATCTGTTATATCTTCCAGCCCACAAAGCTCATAATTATTCTTCTCAGGTTTCAGATCTGTTATATTATAAAAGCCGCTTTCTACCACCGGAGCAAATCCCAGTCCTTTATAATAGATCTCTTTCTCCGGCATCAGATAAATATAATCGTAATTATTCTCTGCCGCATATGACAGTACATACTTCATTAACATCGACATAATTCCCTGTTTGCGAAATTCCGGGACTGTCGCAACTCCGACAACATAACCGCCCTTTTTATATGCTGTCACTCCTGCTGTCGTCTCAGCAAGAGTATATGGATTTAAATGCACCATGGAAATGATCTTAGAGCCATTCTTTGCCACAAAGATCTGATTCCTTATTGCTACACTTGAAAAATAATAATCCATATATGCATCCTGATCGTCAAATGACTGTTTCCAGAGTTTTCGTATCTCGTTCAAATCTTCCGCTCCGGCAATCTCTATCCTGATCGAATCAAACGATTTACAATCCATATGATCGTATCTTTCTTCATTCATACCCGAAACTACCTACTGCCTGACCGGACAGCCCTGACAACCGGCACAGCCTCCCTGATTCATTCCCATAACATCATAATCATAGTTTCCAACAGTCTCTAACAGACAGACAGCCTGTGAACTGATTCCAAGGCCTGCTCCGGTAAATCCCAGCCTTTCCTCTGTCGTAGCCTTCACATTCACCCTGTTCACCGGAAGCTCCAGACATTCTGCAATATTCTTTCTCATATCTTCTATATATGGGGCAAGCTTCGGCTGCTGTGCTATCACTGTCGCATCTATATTCTCTATAAAGAAAAAATTCTCGTCCAGAAGCTTCTTCACTTCCTTTAACAGCACCATGCTGTCTGCACCCTTATAACGGTCATCTGTATCCGGAAAATGCCTGCCGATATCTCCCAGTGCCGCTGCTCCAAGAAGCGCATCCATGATCGCATGTAGCAGAACATCTGCATCTGAATGCCCAAGCAGTCCTTTCTCATATGGAATCTCCACTCCGCCAAGGATCAACTTTCTGTCTTCTACCAATTTATGAACATCATAGCCCATTCCAACTCGCATATTTGATTTCTCCTTATTTCTTATTTACCCATCTCACCCGATGATAAAATGTTTATCCATTCTATAATAATTTATCCATTCATAATCAACAAACTTTTCGGCAAAGAAAAAAATCGTCATGACATTCATGACGATTAAAGGTTAGTAGCGGGAGGGGGATTTGAACCCTCGACACTGCGGGTATGAACCGCATGCTCTAGCCAACTGAGCTATCCCGCCATATTTTATTTTAAATGGGACCTACAGGGCTCGAACCTGTGACCCTCTGCTTGTAAGGCAGATGCTCTCCCAGCTGAGCTAAGATCCCATTTCGTTTGTGTTCTCTGTCGAACACCTTTGCTAGTATAAGGGATATACCGATAATTGTCAAGAACTTTTTTCAACTTTTTTTAAAACTTTTTTATCTGTTAAAAATTCTACTTCCGACTACATTCGATGATTGTCGATCAGACTGATAATCAGGTTCACAATAAACAAAATTGCAGCAACCGGAATGATCACATATACAAGAATCTTAACTCCAATCACAACAAGCAATACAATCAATGCAAGTAATAAAATAAGTCCGATTCCGATCACAACCTTCCCAAGCGTTGTAGAAAAATCAAGTTTTCCAAAGCAGACACTGGTATTTCCATTTTCATCCATTTTGACATGCCAGCCCTTTGGTGCGTCTTCTCCATCTCGGCTCACACTTCCGCGTCTGCCGCCTGTTGTCTCTGTATAAGTATAACTCTGTTCTGTCCGGTCAGCTCCTGCGGTATCAACAATCGTCTTTGCGATCAGTCGCCCGGAGCCAAGTTCCGCAACAATCTCCTCCTCAGTCTTTCCTTCTGCCAGTTTTCTCCGGAAATAAGACTCATAATATTCTATTGTTTCACAATATTTCTCATATGATACATTGCCATCCAGCCCTTCTCTGAGCTGATCCATAAATTCTTTCTTGCTCATATCTATCACACTTCACCCTCGCCTGTTCATCAGACATTGAGTTTTCCTTTCTCCCGTACTGTCGCGGGCATTTTGTTTTACAATAATAAAATCATGTATTTACATATACAATGATCACATAATATTCTCCCATATCTTCAACCAGATACTTAAGTTTTTTTATAGCCGAACTGTCATAGAGAAATGACAGATCCGGTCTGTCCGTATCCATATAATAAACAATTGCTTCGAGCACATCCGAGCGTCCGATCTGCTTCGTGATTCCTTTCTTATATGCTTCAAAATCATCAAATACTGCAAACGTCTTCACATAATAATTCATATCTGTATCTGTGCAGGTACGGTAAAACTCCCGTTCCCATGTATGATTTTCGGCAAGTGTATCATCTGTCAGATTAAAATATGTGTGTTTTACATATTCACCCATATCCGGAACCGCATCATCCCAGGTCAGATCAATATTATACCATTCCCCGTCAAGTTCTATCTGATTCCATGCATGCAGATCTCCATCCGCAGTCCCTACCACAATATCACAAGGAATATCCAAACAGGTCATCAGCATAAAAAATGCCTCTGCATAGCCATCGCAGACCGCCTTATGGGATACAAGAACACCATAAGCATCATATGCATCCTGCTGTTCCTCTGGAAAGCCATATACACAGTTCTTTATCAGATAATCATGTGCTGCTTTCTCCTTATCAAAATCGCTCATCGGTTCTTTGATGCAGGTCTTGTAAAATTCTATATATGAATCATACATGGCAAGTGCTTTCTTTTTATCCGATGGTATCTCTTCATCAAAAAGTACCTTCCGGATCACATAATAATTCTCACTCCGATCAAAAGAAAGTTGAATTGCAAGATAATCGCCGGAGGACACCAGTACTCGATAGGTATCTACACTTCCAAATGCCGAATCCACATATTTATTGATATCACTTATATCCTTTATCTTTACATTTTTTACATAAAAGATATCAGAATCATTTCCATCTTCCATCGAATGCATCACATTTGTTCGTAATGCTACCAGTCCGTCCACAACATCCTGACGATGAAATATATTAAAAAATGCCCATCTTCCTGTATAGAAAAGAACGATCAGCACAAGTGCCGTAATGATTCCTTTCAAAATAAAATGTCGTTTCTTCATCCAATCCATCCATTCTGACAATTTAGGTTATTTTATCATCTGTCCGCAACTGCTGTAAACCTGTAAATATCTATTTCATAAAAATTTGATATTTACCGTGCAAAATTCTTCTGCTAATCCCTGTTTTTGTTGATTAAGCTCTCATCCTGTTGTAAAATGAAACAGTTAAAATAAATTTAGAGAAAAGAGGAACTACATTATGGCACAGCTCTGGGGCGGTCGTTTTACAAAAGAAACAGACCAATTAGTATATAACTTTAATGCTTCGATCTCTTTTGATCAGAAGTTCTATAAACAGGATATCCGCGGAAGCATCGCACATGTTACTATGCTTGCAGCATCCGGCATTCTTACGGAAGCAGAACGTGATCAGATCATCGACGGCTTAAACAGCATCCTTACCGATGTAAAAAATGGCACACTTGAAATCACATCCAAATATGAAGATATTCACAGCTTTGTAGAAGCAAATCTGATCGACCGTATCGGTGATACCGGTAAGAAATTACATACCGGAAGAAGCCGTAATGATCAGGTAGCTCTTGATATGAAGCTCTATGTAAGAGATGAGATCGTCGAAATTAAAGCTCTTGTGCTGGAATTAATGAACACCTTACATTCCCTGATGAAGGAACATATTCACACATATATGCCTGGATTTACACATTTACAGAAGGCGCAGCCGATCACTCTCGCCCATCACTTTGGTGCATACATGGAGATGTTCAAGCGCGATTACGGCCGTCTGTGTGATATCTATGCAAGAATGAACTACTGTCCACTGGGCTCCGGTGCTTTAGCCGGCACAACTTATCCTCTGGACCGCGAATTAACTGCTTCCCTTCTTGACTTTGCAGGTCCTACCCTTAACAGTATGGATTCTGTCGCAGACCGCGATTACTGTATCGAATTATTATCTGCACTTTCAACGATCATGATGCATCTGAGCCGTTTCTCAGAGGAGATCATTATCTGGAATACAAATGAATATCAGTTTGTCGAACTGGATGACGCATACAGCACAGGAAGCTCGATCATGCCACAGAAAAAGAACCCTGATATCGCAGAGCTGGTTCGTGGTAAGACCGGACGTGTCTATGGTGCATTGACTTCTCTCCTTACCACAATGAAGGGGATTCCGCTTGCTTATAATAAGGATATGCAGGAGGATAAGGAATTTACCTTTGATGCGATCGATACCGTAAAAGGATGTATCGCATTATTTAACGGTATGATAAAAACTATGACTGTAAATAAAGACCGCATGGAAGCATCTGCAAAGAACGGATTCACAAATGCTACGGATGCTGCCGATTATCTGGTAAACCACGGTGTTCCATTCCGGGATGCGCACGGCATCGTAGGTGAACTGGTTCTCGCCTGTATCGAACGGAACATCTCACTGGATGAGCTTCCATTAGACGACTACAAGGCAATCTGCCCGGTATTTGAAGACGACATCTATCAGGCGATCAGTATGGAAGAATGTGTCAATAAACGTAATACGATTGGTGCTCCGGGACCGGAAGCCATGAATAAGATCATCGAGATCAACGAAGCTTATCTGAAGGATCTGAATAAGTAAGGAGATGAATCAGAATTGAATCGAACAACAAAAGCAAAATATGATCTGGCAGAACGAATGTTAAATGTTCACATCGAACCGGCCGAAGTTGCCATGATGAGTGATCTTCCACTTGAGGAAGTAGAAAAACTGAAAGCAAATCTCATGAAAAACAGCGACACCGGCGGCACAACCGTTCAGGATTATATGGCAGAGCTTGCCACCGAAGCCAAGTCACAGTTAGAAGCCAAACAAAAAAATTAAATAGGTCAAAGCAAAAAAGCACAATAAATGTAAAAAACTATAATAAAATATGGGAAATCACAATAACACAGATTTACCCGTAAACAGATAAAGAGGTATCTATATTTTGTTCTACTGACCCTTTTCATGTCGGTCCTTAACGAACCGCAAGGCGGTGCGTTTAGTACCGCTACGTGATAACTGAGACCTTACCAAGGCTATCAGCCGAGGTTAGTTCGAAGTTATACAGCGTAAAATAGAATGAAAATGCTCTGTAGAAATAATATATAGATACCTCTTTATCGTTCATGTCTCATCGAAGGTAGCCTTTTAGCGATTTGATCGCACTCTTTTCGATACGGCTGACCTGCGCCTGTGAAATGGCGATCTCCGATGCGACCTCGGTCTGTGTCTTTCCTTCAAAGAAACGGAGCCTTAATATATTATATTCTCTCTCATTTAATTTCTTCATTGCCTCTTTCAATGAAATATTCTCTACCCAATTTTCTTCTTTATTCTTCTTATCACTTAACTGATCTACGATATATAACGTATCTCCGCCTTCCTGATAAACAGGCTCATATAATGAAACCGGTGTCGATATGGCATCCAGTGCTGTCGTGATATCTTCCGGTGCTACATCGATCTCCTTTGCAATTTCATCCACGGTCGGTTCCCGATCCAGCTTCTTTAACAAAGCATCCTTTGTGTAGATCGCCTTATATGCAATATCTCTTAACGACCTGGATACCCTGATACTGTTATTATCCCGCAGATACCTCCGGCATTCTCCGAGTATCATCGGAACTGCATACGTCGAAAACTTCACATCCAGACTCCGGTCAAAATTATCAATTGCTTTTATCAATCCTATGCATCCAACCTGAAACAGATCGTCAGGGTTCTCATTTGAATTCGAAAATCTCTGGATCACACTCAGAACCAGTCGCAGATTGCCCTTGATAAAGGTCTCTCTGGCAGCCATATCTCCCTGCTCGATCCTGTCAAACAATTCATCCTTTTCCTTGTCTGTCAGTAACGGAAGTCTGGCTGTATTCACACCACATATCACTACCCTGTTCAGTGCCATATCATGTTCCTCCTGCTTATGTCTGCCTGTCCGTCAAACGGATTTTTTCTTAGGCCTCATAAGAAAAGGATTTACATTTTCAGGGTAGATTATTCATTTATTTAATTCTTTCTGAACTCTAACAGTTCCAGTCCTTCATTATGCTCAAGCACCTGATTGATAACCCATTCATTTGCAAATAATAACAATGGATTACCCTTCATATCCTTCACCTTCTTAACATCGCTGACACGTTTCAGCTTTGTAAGATCTGTAGATGGATCTTTTACCCAGCGGATATAGTTATAAGGGATCGGCTCTAAACGGATCTCACATCCATATTCATTCTCCAGTCTGTATTTTAATACATCAAACTGAAGAACACCTACAACACCTACGATAATCTCCGACAATCCTGCTGTAAACTCCTGAAAGATCTGAATTGCACCCTCCTGTGCAATCTGAGTAACACCCTGTACAAACTGCTTACGTTTCATCGTATTCATCTGAACAACTCGGCAGAAATGCTCCGGCGCAAATGTCGGGATTCCTTCGTACTGAAATTTCTTACCCGGAAATGTAAGAGTATCACCGATTGAAAATAATCCCGGATCAAATACACCGATTACATCACCCGCATATGCTTCTTCTACGATCTTACGATCCTGCGCCATAAGCTGCTGCGGCTGGGATAATTTTAATTTACGCTTGCTGGCTGCATGGTAAACCTCCATACCGGCTTCAAATTTACCTGAACAGATACGCATAAATGCGATTCTGTCACGATGCGCTTTATTCATATTTGCCTGTATCTTAAAGACAAAAGCTGAAAATGGTTCTGTAACCGGATCGATCACACCCTGATCCGACATTCTTCCAAGCGGAGGTGTCGTCATTTTCAGGAAATAATTCAGGAACATATCGATACCGAATGTATTCAGTGCAGAACCAAAGAATACGGGTGAAAGCTCTCCCTTCTGAACCTTCTCGAGATCGACTTCATCGGTTGCACCGTCAACCAATTCAATTTTTTCCTTAAACTGGTCATACAGGTACGGTCCGATCAGATCCTTAAGCTCCTGATCCTCGATATGATATTGCGTCTCCGCAGCCTTCTTCGCACCACCGGTTGAGATAGCTTCAAAGGTATCGACCATCTTGGTCTCTCTGTCATAGACACCCTTAAATTCCTTACCGGAACCGATTGGCCAATTCATCGGACAGGTACGTATTCCAAGGACATTTTCAATCTCATCCAACAATTCAAATGTATCTCTTGCATCACGATCCATCTTATTAATAAATGTAAAAATCGGGATATGACGCATTACACAGACCTTAAAAAGCTTGATCGTCTGTGCCTCTACACCCTTTGATGCATCAATAACCATAACAGCAGAATCCGCAGCCATCAGGGTTCGATATGTGTCTTCTGAGAAATCCTGATGTCCCGGTGTATCAAGAATATTGATACAGTAGCCTTCATAATTAAACTGAAGAACGGATGAGGTAACTGATATACCTCTCTCCTTCTCAATATCCATCCAATCGGATACCGCATATTTGGAATTTGCTTTTCCTTTTACCGATCCTGCCGTATTGATCGCACCACCAAACAGGAGAAACTTCTCTGTTAAAGTTGTCTTACCGGCATCCGGGTGGGATATGATCGCAAATGTTCTTCTTTTCTTAATCTCGTTTTCGATATTCTTGTCTGCCATTTCTAATTTCCTCTTTTACTCATAATTGAATCTTTATTTTTTTTAGCCCACATCATCAACGATTGAATGTTGACTGACATTTTTTCCAACTCAGTCAGAACCGAATCAAACTGTTCCAATTCTCCTTCATCTACAATTCCATCGGAAGTGATATTGATCAGTTGCTCCGTGATATTCTCCATCTTCTGAGAAGATCCAAGGAACTGAAGGATCAGTCGATCCAGGCTATCTGCATTGATCGGTTTCACTGTCTCACGACCGATTGCACACTCCCCTGAGCAATACATATTACAAAGCTCCGGTATCTCATATACATCCGCCATCGCCAGAACTTCTTCCGGATAAGGAACTGACATGCCAAGCTCGATCCTTGATAACCGCGTCCGGTCAATATTTAAAATCTCAGCCGTCTTTTCCCGGCTGGTAAGATTTGGATTATTCTTTGATGCATTATATCTTGCGATATAATACGGATTATTCAGTGCTTTCGTAGCTTTTTTACTCATATCATGTTCCTCCAAAACTTCACTTATGTATCAGTACATAAATTTTCATCATCATATTACCACACAATCTACATTCTGAGAAGAAAAAAGAACCGACTTATCAGAAAATACAGTTTCTTCTAACAAACCTTCCTTATTTGCACAGGCACAGAGATTATATTTCCGACCTGTTTTATCTGTTATTCTGAATTCCCGGAAATAGATATTTTTCTTTTTCATCTCTGAACGATCCATAATTTTTTTCTGAGTCGGTTCTGAAAAATCAAGTCCTTTTCCTGTCATCTTACCAAATGATTCCATCCGGGTCCAGACCCGTGCAAAATATAATGCAGCCGCATCCGGATCCAACTTCTTATATTGTTCTCTATCCGCTTCTGAAAATAACCGGTTCACGATCTTCTCCCGTCCACCCTGTATCAGCTCGATATCAATGCCACAGGACAGATCGTGCTTCGTTTCTTTATGAAAGATCAGAACTGCAACGCATCCGCTGTGACTGATATTAAATGCTATCTCAGGATGATCTGCCAGATAAACCTTGCCATGCTCCATGATCTGATAGCGACAGTCTTTCTCAGACAAATGACACTCTTTTAACGCCCGGTCAAGCAAAATTCCCGCAGCAACCGACAATTTCTTATCCTTCTCATATCGAAGCCTATTCACTTTTTCCAAACGATACTCAGACAGCTCTTCCAGATACTTTTTCATCTGCTCCTCTGTCATATCCGACACATCCGCATACCAAATCAGCATGGAAATTTTCCTTTCTATCTATTCATGTAAACCTTTTTCTAGTATAACCATATTCCGGTAAAAATCGAATTTAAAAAAACCCCACATACGAAAGTTTGAAAAACACTAACGGTTTCATACACCTCCACATGTAGGATTCTTTCATACTATTTATTATAACGTGCAAAGATTCGGGAAATCTCTCATATCCCTATTCACTTCGTCAATATGCAGTCCCTTGTAAGAACTATCTACTGCATTATAGGCTTTCTGCATCTCTGCTGTACATGCCATCATAGATGCAGGCACGCCGACATACATATCATTGATCGAAATCTCGATCTCACCAGGATTCAATGTAATGGAATCCTCCTTCTCATTATATGGTTTATCCATCAAGATTCCTTTTACTGCCCTACTGAAATACGGCATTACATTTGGCACTGATATATATTGCTTATTCAACAAAAGTTCTTTGTAGCCATCCTTGAGCACACATAACTGCTTTTCTTCCTGAATATCATTTACAAATGCAGCAGCTACCTTCTGCATAACTTCATCCCGTCGGTCATTTGTCGGTGAACCAAACATAACATTGATATCATTCTCTGCAAGTTTCTTATCTGAGAATGCAACGGATAACATCTTCTCCGGACCATATGCTCCGATACCGCTGAATAAACGACGATAAATCTTCTCCATCGCATCCTTGACTGGAACAACTCTTCCGTTATCAATATTTGCTTCATTATCTAACATCAACCGGATCAGTCCATCCTTTACCTCATTGATACGACTGTCATTTACATAATCAGTCGGAAGGAATTCATGTCTGGCCGCATTCTTTAATATATTCTTCGTTGTTACCTTACCTTCATTTGCAAGATCCTCGATTGAATTCTTCAGATCTTCTCCGAACTGGGAATAGATCTCATCCAAACGCTCTGCCCGTTGCTGCAACCAACGAAGTGTATCACCAAACAGATCCTGTGCATCAATCTCATCCATGATCCGATTTCGTTCTGAAGCAAGTGTCTCTTTGATACAGGCATCATAATATCCATTCTCTGTCTCACGCTTTGCAGACGGAAAAGTGAAGAAACGTTTTGCTACAATCTCACATATAGATTCTATAATTCTGGAATATTCACCGGATGGTGTATATTTGCTGTGAAGCTCCTGCAGCTTCTTAACCTCTGCCATCATACCTCTGGTAGAATCTGCTACACCGGCTGTTGGTGCTCCGATAATATCAATCGCTGCATACGGACCGCATACCTTGATATATTTGGCAATTACAGCATCTAAGGAATTCCACAATTTATTCTTAATGGACTTGATCATGACCGGAAGCTCTTTATCCATATTATCAAGCTTCTCACCCATATGTTCTCTGAGTCCATCTGTATGCTTCTTGATCATCTTATAGGTTGGCTTCGTAAACTGTCCAAACTGGATTAATCCGTTCACACTGAGGTTGATCTCATCCCCCGGTTCTGCATGAAGAAAATCATCCAGCTCTTTTAACGCATCCTTGATATCCGCTTCAATCTGCGGATTGTCAAATGGTGAAACAAACAAACGCTTATATGCTTTGTTAAACAGATCACTCTCACAGATATTCTCAATCTCACGGATCGGTATCTTGTAATCTGCTTCACTGACAACCTTATAATAACAATTTGCTGTCGCAATCTCAGAATCCGAATGTTCCATCTTCCAGTTTGTCACAGAATATTTCTCATTGTCAAAGAATACATCCCGAAGCAGCTTTCTGTCATCGTTTACATCATTGTTACCGATATATTTGTTACATGCAAGTTTATATAGGAAGCTTGCTGTGTCCATCAGAACTGTACCCTCCGGCAGGTATCCCTGGCTGTCCTTCTTACCGGATACCAGCATACAGGCATCGAACAGATTCTCCCGGATCACCAGCTTATGGGTGGTGCTTTCAAATATATATGCATCATCCTTTTCTGAAAGCTTCATATAGTAATCGACTTCTTTTAACGCAGCACAGCCATTTGCCATCATCCGGAACATTAACTCCGGATCTTCCGTTACGCTCTTGTTGCCAAATATAACATCCGGCATCAACAGGCAGCCTCCGATTCGAAGATTCGCCCACTTCTTTGCTTTTCCACACGCCCGGATATTATATGTAAGATCGGATAAGATACCGCTTCCGGTTCCGCCGGAAAGACTGGATACAATGATCACATCCATCCAATTACCATTCGCCTTATCATGAATCTCTTCCAGTCTGTCAAATAACAGCATACGGATATCTTCATAAGCATTTGAAAACATGAGTCGTCCGATCTGACGATTGCCATGCGCACCGTCTTTTGTCACTGTAACATCCGGAAAGTCTGCATCCATCCAGTTTGCAAGATTCGGATGTACCGGATTTTTCTTGATTCCATCTGCAAGTATATTTTCAATATTCGGTCTGTAGATACTTAATACTTCAAGTGCATTAAAACCAACATGCTCTTTGCTGTCCTCAATTGTCTGTTCCATCTCAGGAATGTCTGAATCAATCATCAGAAAATGAATATTATCCTCCGGTATGATATCATCAACCATCATCCCCTTTAAGTTACAAACGGTTCTGCTTCCGACACCGCCAAGACCGATCACCAGCAGATTCCCATTAAACCGGTCATCGTGACTGATTCTTCCAAATACGCGGATATCCCTCAGCTTGCTAAATTCTTCTTTTTGCGTATCAATAAGTATCATATACAATCTCCTTAATTATAACCATTCCCCCGGCACAGAAGCGGTTTCCGTCAATTCTGTGCAGTCTCGTTACAAATATACTAACATATATATTTATGCTAACACTATTTTATGTGATTTTCAACAAAAAACTACATATTTTTTAGAGGTTTTGCATTCTTTTTTCTATGCAATCTTAATATTCCACGCATAGTTCTTATTCTTTATGCATAAATTTTTGCGACAAAAAAGTCCATCAGACTTGCTCATTCAGAAAACAAGTCTGATGGACTTTTTCTGTCTATAAATTTCTCTAATAAAATATTATACAAAATACTTAATACCATCTTCTCATAGTAATTTTCATTACTATAAGTAAAATGTAGGCAAATTATATATTATTCATTGGTTAAATATACGACAACACCCTTGTTTGCCGGAAGGTCTACGATCAGCTTCCCATCGCGGATCTCAAGGCTTTCTCCGCCTGTACAGTCACCGCCTGCGGCTACAGAGTTTCTCTCCTGCTTATGCATTGTCTGTTCAAATTCACCGATCACACGATGCATGTTATTCATGGTATCATTCAGATTTCCAAACAGATTCCATACTGCCTGGCCGAAGTCTGCGCCTGTTTCCAGTGCTTCTAATGCCTTACGGATATCTTCTGCCTTATAGCGGATTTCACCGGAGGCTCCGACCAACTGACCGGCTTTATCAAGCAACTCATTTCGTGCATTTCCCCATGCCTTTGCTGTTGCATCATCGGTACAGGTATCCTCCTGCGCTTCTGCTGTCTGATCAATCGTCAGGAGGTTGACTGCTTTATTTGCACCAATCGGCAGATTAATCTCCATGTGTGCACCGTTATCTGCATTATTCAATGCCGTTACAACTGCACGTCCATCCAGACATCTTGCAAATGCAAACTGTCCGGTCGTCAGATACAATTCCCGGTAGTCTCCATAGGTCAGTTCCGGAAATCTCTGTTTTAGATGTCCAAGTGTTGTATACAATGCAGGAAGCTCATCTTTTTCATCAAAATCAGCCAGATTCAGATCCGGACGCAGATTCCAGTCTGAACCATTCTCCTTATTGCCCGGTATACCGAATTCAGAACCGTAATAGATTGATGGAATTCCCGGTACGGTATATACGAGGATCGCTACATTGTACATATGCGCCTTGTTATTTAATTTACTGTAGATTCTTGCTACATCGTGGTTATCACAGAAGGTATATAACTTCTTATCACCTACAATGCCATTTAAACGCTTGATCGTATGTGCAATCTCAAAATAGTTATGGTCGTTATGTCCGGAATACAAGCCCTTATGCAGTTCATAATTTGTTACGGAATGGAGCATATCGTTATTTGCCCATCTCGAATAATCTCCATGAATAACCTCACCCATCAGCCAGAAATCCGGCTTTAATCCATTGCAGAAGGAACGTAATTCTTTCATAAAGCCAAAATCAAGTACATCCGCAGCATCCAGACGGATTCCATCAATATCAAATTCATCGACCCAGAACTTTACGGTTTCAAGATGATAATTCCTCACTTCCGGATTCCAGAGGTTTAATTTCGCAAGCAGATTATATCCGCCCCAGTTATCATAGGAAAATCCATCGTTATATTCGTTATTACCCCAGAAATTCACATTACAGTACCAGTCCTTGTACCTGGAATTCTCCCGGTTCTTCTTTATATCCTGAAATGCAAAAAAATCTCTGCCTGTATGATTAAAAACACCATCTACGATGACCTTTACATCATTTGCATGACAGTTCTTTACGAACTGCTTGAAGTCATCATTTGTTCCAAGTCGTCTGTCTACCAGGCGATAATCGGTTGTATCATATCCATGAGAACCGGATTCAAATAACGGTCCTATATAAATCGCATTGCATCCAATCCGCTTCGCATGCTCCGCCCATTCATTTAACTTGTCAAAATGCGCTCCTGTCTCTCCATTGTTATCATGTGGACATCCACACAATCCAAGTGGGTAAATATGATAAAATACTGCGCTGTCATACCATGCCATAGTCTTTATCTCCTTTTATCATTTTTGTATACATATTGCAAAAAGCCATACATATCACTCATGTAAAATTATACCACAAAACTGTCGTATACGCGAAACTTTTATGCAAATTCCGATTTTCTATATATTCCATATAAATTTATCTTCCTGCATTTCATTTTTTTCCGACACATAATCATAAAAACGCTGTACACAGGGAGGCTTATAAGCAGTCGCGTCACAGACCATATAATACATCCGGTCTGCCCGGGGCTTTCTTAGCTTCAGGATTTTTACCGTAAGCCGTTCTAAGAGCTTCATATAAGGAACAACAGCAATTCCAAAGTTATGCGCTACAAGGCCGGCAATTACTTCATCTTCTTCTGTCTCATAAGCAATCTGCGGTGTCTCACCTATCAAGCTATATAATTCGTTTATCACATCCCGCATACCAGAACCTTCCGCAAAATAAATCTGCGGATATTTTAATGTGTCCGCAAGATCTACATTTTTCTCTTCTGCGAGCGGGTGTTCCTCCGGGGTGATCACGACAAGATCCTGTCTGCCAACCGGAAGAACAGACAGACCGCTTTCATCCACCGGTCTGGAACAGAATATAATATCGTACTGTTTCTCCTTCAGTCCATTTATTAACTCATGTGTTGTTCCTGTATGAAATGAAAACTGAACCGTTTCATCCTGTAACCTTTTCCTATAATCATCAGCCAGTCCCGGAACAAAGTCCATACCAAGCGGTCGGACAAACCCTAATCTTATGACACCTTCTCCATGTGCTGCCTTCTGCATCAGGCGGATGCCCTGATCAAGCGTCCGGATCGTATTCTCCGCATAGACCAGAAATTCTTCTCCATACCTCGTAAGTACAGTGTTACGTCCTGTCTTTTCAAATAATAATACCCCAAGTTCTTCTTCTAACTGGTGAATCGCATGGCTTAAGCTCGGCTGTGTGATGTTCAGATTCTTTGCTGCCTTCGTGTACTGCTGTTCCTTTGCCAGTTCCACGAAATATCGTATGTAAAATAAATTCATTCGTTTACCTCTTTCTATCTGACTTTTGATGTTCGATCCATTTTCCCTGTTCTCGTACAAAATTATTTATATCTCTCATTTCTCTCTATTATACTCGCAAATCATATATAGACAATATCTATAGAATTATAAAAACTATTTATTTGTTATCATTTGCATGGAGTGCTACAATACGGAACCGTGAAAGATAAATAAAATGAAGTAAATACACTTACATATGATATCAAAATCTTCTATTACAGATATCTATGATAAGCGCAAATGAAAGGATGTCACTTTAAAATGAATACATATGCACAAAAACAGATCATTCCTGAAACGGATGCTCATATGACACAACGGATCATGTATGGAGAGATCGCCCTGATCGTTGCCGTATGCATAAACAGCTTCGCAGTCGTTCTGATGTTATATTCCGGTGCAGGGATTTCTGCGATTTCGAGTGTTCCTTACGCCTTTTCCGAGGTGCTCCCAAAGTTCAGCTTGGGTACTTGGACCTACATCTTTCAGGGACTTCTGGTTCTCACCCTGATGATTTTACGGAAGAAATTTGTCCCTCAATATCTGTGCAGTTTTATCGTTGGTTTTTTCTTCGGGAAACTGCTTGATGTCCATGAAATGTGGATCAACATTCTTCCAACCGCTATCGGATACCGGATTCTTTATTTTATAATTAGTTATGTGCTGATCTGTATCGGTATCGCGCTTTCCAACCGTTGCGGTCTGCCAATCGTTCCTACCGACCTTTTTCCACGCGAGCTGTCGCAGATCATAAAGAAGAAATATTCAATCGTTAAGATTTCTTTTGACGTTATCTGCCTGCTTACAACTGCCTGTATGACAGGCTTCTTCCTCGGTCACATCAAAGGTCTTGGAATCGGAACGATCCTTGCAGCTTTTACAATGGGAAAAGGTATTGCTATCGCCGGACAGATCATTGATAAACGCATGATTTTTGTTACCTACCTGTCCCGAAAGAAATAAATTTTCATATAAATATTTTGAAGAAAAATAAAATTCCATAAATGGGATAACAGGGAGCCGGAACGCTCCCATGTTACCCCACCATGGAATTTTTTTAACTTAAATTTGCAGTTTTATTTTACTGTGACCTTCACCCGTTTATTTACTCCATTTAATGCAGTAACATAGATATAACAGGTTCCTTTTTTCTTTGCACGGATCGTACCCTTTGCCGTTACAACAGCAACCGCTTTATTGGTACTGCTGTAGCGAAGTTTAGCACCATGCCCTTTGGATAACAGTTTCTTTTTGTTATCCTGTAAGATAAGCTTAGTTGTTATCTTTGCTGTTTTACCTTTCTTTAAGGTATACTCTGTCTTCTTGCACTGAATCTTCTTTACATTTGTATATGTCTTGTTCTTCGGCCCTGCGATATGAAGTGTCAGTCCTGTAGCAATATACTGCTTCTTCCCATTCACAATACGATATGCCTTGACACGGACTCTGTATGACTGTTTCCGGTTCAGCTTCTTGCCTTTATACTTACTCAGTACTGTTGCGTTCTTCTTTGCACCTGAAATCGTCTTAACAACAGTCAGCTTCTTTCTGTTACATGGAGCTGCATAGACATCATATCCCTGTGCCCCCTTAACAGCTTTCCAGGTCAGTTGGATTCCCTTCTGTGTCCAGACAACCTTCTGTTTGCTGGAAAGTGTCTGTGAATTCTTCTCGATCTGCTTCTTAGTCAGTTCCTCTACAACCGGTTCTACCGGAGGCTCCGGCGTCTTAACAACCGTTACCGTGATCTTAATCGGTACATTCTGTAACAGTTTCTCATCAACGGTACATACCAGTTTGCTCAGATCTGTATTGTTCGTACGGACATCTGCTGTGATATCTGTACCATTCATACTCCATGCATTGATCTCGTAGCCAGCGATCACCGATGCTGTCATTGTAACCGTGCTGTCCCGATATACTTCAAGACTGCCGGATCCGGCGGATACATCCCGCATAAGATCATTCTGTTTTTTGCGATCCACATGAACAGCTATTGTTCCTGCCTTTGCTCCATCTGCTGATACCAACTCATACTGAAGTTCTACCTTTGGAATCTCCTTATAAGTAACTGCAACCTCTACATTTTTCTCAAAGCCTGTATCTGGTGCCTGAATCTTGATCTGCTTATTGTCTGTATTTTCTATATCAGAAACCGTCATATCACTGTAAGCTGCACCATCCATCATTACTGTGATCTGATCCACTTCATATCCGGTCTTCGGTACTGCTGTCATAACAATATCTTCTATACGGTATCTGTCGATATAACCGCCGGATACAACATCACACTTCAGTGTTCCGTTATTATCACTGTTATATGTGACAGTTGGACGATCAAGCAGAACGAGTACAACACGCATGGATTTGTTTACACTGTTAAATGAACTTTCCTTCGCATCCTTTCCGGTCGCGATCGTCTGTTCTTCTGAACCGGTAAACAGCTTCCACTCTGCGATCTGATACTGCTCCGGTACATCTGCTTTCATAACAACGGACAGATTCTTTACGATCTTTGTATCGTTATTGATCTGTACAGAATCACTCCATGCCGTAACAACATCATCTACCTGCTGTCCCTGTTCATTTACCGCTTCAAAATGAAGTGTTTCCATCTGGAACATATTGACAACCAACTTGATCTTCATGTCTTTCTGCACATTGGATACTACATACCGGTCTCCACCCGTTGCTGCTACAGTATAATGTGTATCATCGGTATAGATTCTCCATTCTGATACAGTAACGGATTCCGGAAGATCTGCTGTAAGTGCCACCGTTGATCCCTTTGCTGCCTTGCCATCCTGAACCTGTTCTGAGACATTGATCTTACAGCCTGCAACCGATGTATCTGGATCTTCTGCGATCACTTCTGTCTCAAATAAATATGTCTCTACCGGTTCAAATTCAACGGCCACAACAGTATCTGTCTCCACATTATCGAGTGTGATCTCTGTTCCGGCAAAGATACTTCCGTCAGTATTTTTCTGGATCTTTGCTGAACCACCATGAGAAACCGTCCACTGTTTTACGACATAATTCTCATCTGGAACCGCCTGAAGCAGGATACTCTTTCCCGTAAGGACGGTCTCACCTGTATCGATCTTGCTTCCATAGCTTCCGGCCTTTACATAATATGCCTGAAGACTTCCGTTTTCCGGCTGATCGTAATTCAACTGGTAGGTCTTTGCTGCAAAGGATACACTGACATGAACACTGCTGCTCAATGCTGAAATAATCAATGTATCTCCATTTACCATATAATCAGTTCCGAGAACCAGATCATTTCCATCACTTCCTGTTACCTTCCATGCTTTGACCTTATAATTATCCTTTGGAATTGCTTTAAAGGATACCTTGCTCTGATCTGCTAATCCGGCTCCGGATGCAAATGGCTCTTTGGAGTCTCCACAATATCCTTTTATCGTTCCCTTGCCATCAGACTCATATCGGACTGTATACTGGTTCGATACGATCTGATATTTTCCTCTGTTCAGAGTGACGTTATATTTCTTCAGGAATTCTTTTACCAAATCTATATACTCACTGTCTTCTTCGGTTCCAACTGTAAGCCATGCGATTCCGGTCTGGTAAACACCTGCTGTCGAATTTTCATCTAACTTCGGCTCAGCCTCTATTGTCATCAAATCCGACAGTTTATATTTAGCTGCATCTGAATCCAGGATACCGGATTCTGTGTCATCACCCGAATATTTTACAACAACATCTGACAGGCTTAATACTTTATCTGCCGTGTCATCCTCTGATATACCATCCTTTGATGGAGCAGTAATAACGATCGGCCGTTTGCTTACGGTAAGCATCTTCATCGCATATGATTTGGCCTGACTGGTACCGTTCTGTCTGGTTATCGTCGCAACAAATGTATGCTGTCCCGGCCATTTTGGAGCAAATGTATTGCTGGCTATATTTTCCGTTACAACCTTATCATCCCCATCCACATAGGATACCTGATAAGATACAGAAGCATCTGCTGCAAGCGGTTCTGTCGTTATATTGCCGGATGTATCGTTTTCCCGTTTTCCCTGTCTGACTTCTAACTTAATGGTATTGCCATATTCCGCATTGTTTCCGGAAAGAACGTATACCGTATTATCCGTACGATCTACTACATAATAAACAGTCTGTGTATCAGTAGGATATAATGATGTATTTCCGCCATAAGATACAGTCACCGTATAATCTCCGGCTTCTTCCGGATTCCATACAACAGAAGCATTACCATTCTTATCTACATCGGTTGATATATCACGAATAGAACCGGTCCGGTTATTGAAGAAGTTTACATTTACAATTCCTGTTTTATCGATATTGACAGAAGATGTAACTGCCTCTGCAACATGGATCTGAACCGTTGTCTGATCTCCCTTTATGATATCTTCAACCTGTGTATCATATGTTTCATTTACGGTAACAACCTCACCAGGGGTAACACCATACTGCTTAGATGCTCCACTTCCCATAAGAGAAAAGACATCATCCGTAGCGATCTTTAATTCATTAAATGTTGTAATGATCTGCTCCTGCTGGTTCTCATCTGTTACCGTCTGCTCAGTCTTGTAATAATAGGTCTCATCCGCAGTCCGATCTGCTTCGGCGGATTTTGAATACATGATATAAGCATTATTTCCTTCGTATGCCTCCGGCCAGTACAGATACCAGGTTGTTCCATCAACCTCGATATACTGCTGATTTGTAGTGCCAGCAGATTCTTCTTTATATCCGGCATAAGCAGGCACATAGGACTGAACAGTACCGGCATACGCTTTTGCTGTAATTGCTCCATCTGTACCCTGTTCCAACTGATACCACTGTGTAACTGCTTCTGACATAGCATCTGTGCTGTACAACAATATCTCACCATCGGCTGTTACTGCTGTATATGCATAATAAGTCTTGCCCGCTGCAGTCTCTGTCACCTGTTCTGTCACAGGCTTTATTGTATCTGCATCAACTCCATTCCAGAGAGCGGCTGCATCACCGGTTGTTCCACTCTGGAATACATTTGGTATTACTTCATTTAATTTCACCTTTGCAGTTGCTGTTCCTGCTGTCTCATTATATCCTTCCAGTACATACCATTCATTTGTCTGGCTGTCAAAATAGATAAATTCCGGTATTACTGCATCCGGATATACAGCGGATACCACTGCACCATTCTTATACTGGACAAATGTCTCCTTCTGTGTTCCGATTGTAACCGCTACAGTCTTCGATACCATACGTTCATTCGTAACCGTCCGTGTCTGTGTGTACTGTCCAAATGCTGTATTAGTTCCCTTATTTGCACTATCGGACTGTGTATTGCTGATCGTTGCTGTCACCATACTGTCAGCCCTTCCGACATGCAGGATGCCGGGCGCTCCATATGCGTATAACCGCACACCCTTTATCAGCTCAGAAAGAACGCATCGATAAGAATTGCCATCCATATCCTCTGTGATACCATTTAACTTCAATGTACTTCCATTTATACCGGAAGCTTCTTTGTCCGTCAGGTTTACCCAATTGACCGAACCTGCTTTTCGAACCTGCCATGCATAGGACAGACCGCCTTTTGCATTTGCAGATGGAAGTGCATCGATCACAAAGCTTGCATTACCGCCGACAACAACTCTCTGTACACTTGTCATGCTTAAGATATCCGGTTTCTCACTGTCAGCCAGTGTATGAACGGATACCTCCGGTGTGTATTCGGAGTATACAGTCTCACCTCCGCTGTTTGTTCCAACTGAACGAAGTGCAAATTCATATTCCGTCGATGGTTTCAATCCATCATAGGTGTAAGAAGCACTGTCACCGCTGATCGTATCTAACAGACTGTATTTATTGGTTGTGATACCATCATTAAATACCTGATAGATCTCATATTTCTCTGCCTTCTTATAACCACTTTCCCATGCAAGCGTTACGGAATCTGCAGTCACGGTATCCACACTGATATCTTCCGGTGGAGATGGCGGCTGTTCGACATTTTTTACAACAAAGCCAAGGATTGGAACATTGCTGTCGCCAAGTTTTGCCTGCCAGATACCAAATTTTGTACTGAAGCTGTACTGGGAATCCGTCGCCGGCGGGTAAGCTACCACGCCTTCCTTCGATACTGATGAATAATCAAATGTTGTCTTACCGGAGCCCCAGCCACCGCCAAGCTTGACACCACCGCCATAATTCATCTTCACCACTTTGGCATCTATCTCACCTTCTACACCAAGTGTCAGTTCGAAGCTGTTCGTCTGGGTCATTGTCTTACTGCTCTGTGTACTATCCGTGATATTCATCGCTACCGTTGTCTGGTCATTGACCTTATTATTGATCTCTACCCAGTTCGGATAGCCAACAAACCCCTTCATTCCAAGTGAACTGGTCGCATAGGTATCCGGACATCCCGGCGTACTGGACAGAATATCCTTCGTGATCACCTTATTCTGCAGAGTTTCATCGCTTGCTGCAAACCGATTAAAGGAATCTACATCCATGGTCGAATAGACCGGCTGCTGCTGCACTCCGACCTCCATGGTATACGACGCACTTCCGTCGGCCGGCGTGATGACGTATTCATACAAAATAACCGGTGTTCGATAAAGCACTACCTGATTCTTCGTACCATCATTTTCAAAACTGATCGAATACTCATGGGAAAGCTCATCCTCGTATGACCACTCCCAGTCATGGGTATAGGACGCCTCCGTATGGAACTGCAATGCTGAAGAACCGATGGAAAATGATGCATATGCTCCAATGGATGCCATCTTCGTTTTACTGGTTACCGTTCCTTTTCCAGATACTTTACCGTATAAGGTTTCTCCGATATTTCCATTATAATAATTATCCTGAAGCTCGCCAAAATATGGAGCAGCCTGTAATACAGCCAGAATATCTACATTACTGTATGTATATTTCTTGCTCTTAAAGGTAAATACATCCGTATCTTTATCCGCATCAACTGCTGCGATCGCCAGACATGGGAAATCACTCATGCCGACATGCCGCACCAGCTCGTTTGAAGTCGAATCAAAATAACTGCCCGGTGTACAGATACCGGTCGATGAATCCTTGTTCTGTTCCTTACCGGACATGTTCACCCGGTAAAAGTACCGGTTAAAGCTCTGTTGCTTATATCCGGTCGTATATAAGACCTGTTCAATTCCCAGATCATTTTCATCAAAGTTTCCTGCCACACAGCCATCTACCCAGGTATCGGATATGATATAACCGCCGATTCCTTTATCACTGCTCTGACATACCTTGGCTGTATAGTCCTTTTTCCATGATTCATTTTCAAACTTCCAGAAAACACCATCTAAGAAAACCTGCTCCGCATCATTTCTTCCGTTTACTGCCGCACAGGTCAATGCAGGAAGCGGATGCACATTATCATCTTTATCAAAGCCTGCATTTACAAAATTACACATATCCATTACGTTTCCGCCGGATGGAATTAATGTCTCCACCTCTTCATTTGGATCGTATTTCAATGTTACCAGCATATACTTTTTATTTGAACCGGATTTATCTCCATCCGGGCCATCATTATCACTGTATACACCGGCAACTACAACTTCCGGGAAGCCATCAAAATCAATATCACCTGCTGCTACAGATGCGTAACGCATATATACACTGCATGTATCCTTATCCATTACATACTTATTCATCTGCTGTGGTTTCTTGTTCTCTACCTTATAACAGGCAAATACAGAGCTTCTCTGCTGCAGCTTCTTTCCATCACTGTCATCGTGGATATTCGAATAGGAACCAACCAGAAGGATCTCATCTTTACCATCCCGATTGATATCCGAAGTTTCTATCGACATGTTGATCGTTGCTCTTGCTGTCTTACCATTATTGGTAAATTTACCTGCCATATCCGCTCCGGTATTTCCCATAAAACTACGAACCGGAATATTATCACTGATCGGCGATAAGGTGATTCCGTCCAGGATCATAATATACGGATCTCCACGTTTTGGAACATAGACTGCGATATCTTCATCTCCATCACCATCAAAATCTCCTGCCTTTAATGTAAAATAATTCTTATAGGCACTGTATTTTTCCAACTGATTATCCCGAAGCCAGTCATTATCATCACCCGATCCAAGGCTGAAGGTCTTTCTTAATTCCTGACCTTTACCGGATGCACTGTATCTTGCTACAACAAGCTGCGGATCTTTTCCCAGTGATGCGCCAACAAGTGCAACCATATTATCACGGCCGGTTCCATACGGATCATAACCGTCTACATTTACATACTTGACATCAGCTGCGCCGGATGCTGTACGGCTCTGTATAAATCCATTGTTGTTCCGTTTCGAATCCGGTCCAACATAATAGCCCTTGATATCCGAGCTTTTCGTATAGTTATACGTCTCAGCATTTCGGTTCTTTCCACTGGATCGATACCATAAAAATGCTTCCATCTTTTCATTAAATGCAGAATAGCCGGAACCGTATGGATTTTCACCGTCATTTGCATTAAATGAACTTGGTGTCGTCAGATTAAATCCATATTTATCCTTTCCGCTGTTATCTGCATTTGAGGTATCTGCCTGCGTGACCGCCTGCCCCGGCGGCTCATCCGCAAGAACTCTGACCGGATTTCCAACCCCAGGAAACATACCGATCACCATCGAAATCGAAAGCATTGCTGCCATCCATTTCTTTCCCCATTTTCTGTTCATGTTCTCATCATCCCTTTCTTACATAAACGTTATTCTTGTTTCTGAATGCTGTCTCTGCATCCAAACCTCCAGTTACATAATAATTATATCGAAATATTTGCCAAAAAGAAAGAAAAATAGATGCATTTTATAAATATATTCATCTTACAAACACAATATGTGTATTTATTCTGACAATTTGCGTTAGTTTGTTAGAAGCAGATACAATTTAAAACGCATAATGTTATGCAAATATTGTCGGATCAAATCATAAATTATACCCCTCTTGCTTCAAAAAAAGACATTTTCATATGATATCCTTATAAAAATATATCCCAAATTTCGGACATATCTTAAACTGTAACATCATACGAAAATGTCTTATTATGTGCTCCAACTATTCTATTTTTTATTCATTAAACTGCTGTTCTATTATGAATGAATGCTATTCTATTTCCATTTTACCTGGTAAATAAATGCTGTCTTCTGATCACTTCTTACTTTGTAAGTAAATACTGTGTCTGATTACATCTTACTTTGTAAACAATGCTTCTATAAACACATCTGCGATTAACTGCTGTCCCACTGCAGTCGGATGATCATCTGGATCTATATAATTTTCTGCATTCTGATTATTAAGCACAATATCATTTGAGGAAACAAATGCTTCATAGCAATCTGCCAGTACAATATTCTTTTCTTTACATACTGTACGAATGATCGTATTTGCCTGACTGATCTTTTCTTCTGCATACTGGCCGATATTGACCGTTATCCCTCCTGCCGATATTTCATAATCCATATTACGATATGGATTATATAATGTCATGATTGCAATCCGGCAATCCGGCGAAGCTTACGGATCAGATCTATACTATCTGAAAGATTATTATAAAACCGATTCAGATTATCTTCCGCAGACCGGTCTGCCTCCTCAAAGTCCCGGACAAATGTCTTTTTATTAATTTTTCCCCAAAGCGGAGAATCATCTCCTGCACCGGAATATCCATAAAAATAATCTTCATACTGCATAACAAAGAATTCAAACGGAAGAAGTGCATCATTCGTACCAATGCAAAATGTCACATAATCAGCATGGTCTAACAGATCTACCTTGCCTTTCTTGATATTTTGCCACATGTCGCCACTGAGCTGACCATTTACACCTTGATTACATTCGACAACCTGCATCCCCTGTTGTTTCATATAAGCAGCAATTCTTGCAGAAAATCGTTCATTCTCTGCGTGTTCTAATGAATATCCATATGTAATCGAATCTCCCAATGCTACATATATAACAGAATCATCCGATACCTGCTCATCTAACTGCAACAATTTTGCATTATTCTTTGTCCGACCATGCAATCCCCAGACGATTGCAATAACACATGCCCCGGCTACTGTGATCAGTCCGGCAGCCTTCCATTTCTTCATATCGATCACCTCTGTCTTATATAATAACTTTAAGCCTTTCGTATTATCCTAATCCGGTATAATCTCTATATATACCTGATCGTATTTGTATTTCAATTCCTGCTTAATCTCATCCCGGACACGATGCAGAATGCTGATATGTATAACGTCTGTTTTATTTCCAATATATACTTCAACCCATAGCTTCCGTCCGGTCTGGATAACATCTAAGAATGTAACCTCATAGGGATAATCATTCATATGTTTATCCACGATTCCACGTATCTGATTTAAGACATCTTCCTCCGGTGCAAATAAAATCAGATTTTTAATGCTCTGGAAAATCTCCTTTACCGGTTCTTTTATAAGGAGCAGTGCCATAATTACAGCTACTGCAGGATCAATATATGGCGTCAGAAACCGAAATCTCGTTGTAAACAATATCATCTGAACTGCAAATGCTACGGCTACTCCCATACTGCTTATAACATCAAGCTTCCACATATAAAGCTCAGCTTTGATCGTCGTAGACTCATACTTTTTACTGTAATGACCAAGCAACAGATACATGCCTGCACAGCCAAGACATACAAGCAATTCAAATATAGCAATACTGCCGGCATCAACTTCATGTCCACCATGTAATAACAGCTTTATATTTTCAACCATTAGATTGCAGGTAAGTGCTAATAATACACTGTACTTTACCAGTAAAAACAACGATTCTACCTGTGCATATCCATATGGATGCTTCTCTGTCACCGGTTTATAAAGCAGGGGCACAAGCACCAGAAACGGTCCGATCATCACTAAATCCGCTGCATCAAACAAACAATCAGTCCACAAAGAATGGGAATGGGTAAACCATGCCATCACACCTTCCGCTACTATAAACAATACACTTCCAAGAAATGATAGTTGTAATATTCTCTTTTCAATCGTCAGTTTCTCTTTCTTTTCCCTACGTTCTTTCTTTACACTGTTCACTTTTTTCGCACTATTATCTGTCTTCATCTGTTTTCTCTTTCTTACTTTCATCTTTTTCTATTCTTCAATCTCACAACTACCACTATAACACAAAAATCCCGCCCGGCATACACCAAATGGGATTCTTTGTATTGTTCACAATTATGTGCAAACATATAATTTTCATTATTAACAAAAAGCCCCTGTTACTGCAATATAACAGTAACAGAGACTTTTTATTATTGACTATTATAATTCACGTTTTCGTGCAGTCTATTATTTGTTAGCGATTGCAGCCTGAGCAGCAGCAAGTCTAGCGATAGGTACACGGAATGGTGAACATGATACATAATCAAGACCGATCTTGTGGCAGAATTCAACAGATGAAGGATCTCCACCGTGCTCACCACAGATACCGATATGAAGCTTTGGATTAACTGGCTTGCCAAGTTTAACAGCCATATCCATGAGCTTACCAACACCAGTCTGATCAAGCTTAGCAAATGGATCATTCTCGAAGATCTTAGCATCATAGTAAGCATTTAAGAACTTACCGGCATCATCTCTTGAGAAACCAAATGTCATCTGTGTAAGGTCGTTAGTACCGAAACAGAAGAAGTCAGCTTCCTTAGCAATCTCATCAGCTGTAAGAGCTGCTCTAGGGATCTCGATCATTGTACCAACTTCGTACTTAAGCTCAACACCAGCAGCAGCGATCTCAGCATCAGCTGTCTCAACTACTACCTTCTTAACATACTTAAGCTCTTTAACTTCACATACAAGTGGGATCATGATTTCTGGCTCAACATTCCAATCTGGATGCTCTTTCTGAACTTCGATAGCTGCACGGATAACAGCCTTTGTCTGCATCTTAGCAATTTCTGGATATGTTACAGCAAGACGACATCCTCTGTGACCCATCATAGGGTTGAACTCATGAAGTGAGTTGCAAAGTGCCTTGATCTCTTCTACTGACTTATTCTTAGCCTTTGCAAGCTTCTCAATATCTGCTTCCTCTGTAGGAACGAACTCATGAAGAGGTGGATCCAGGAATCTGATAGTAACCGGGTTACCTTCAAGTGCTTCGTAAAGAGCCTTGAAATCTCCCTGCTGATATGGAAGGATCTTATTAAGAGCTTCTTCTCTTTCTTCTACTGTATCTGAGCAGATCATCTCACGGAATGCTGCGATTCTTTCTGGATCAAAGAACATATGCTCTGTACGGCAAAGACCGATACCTTCTGCACCAAGCTCACGAGCCTTCTTAGCATCTGCTGGTGTATCAGCATTTGTTCTAACCTTAAGTGTTCTGTACTTATCAGCCCATGCCATAACACGACCGAATGTACCTGCGATTGAAGCATCAACTGTCTTAATAACTCCATCGTAAATGTTACCTGTTGTACCATCGATTGAGATAAAATCTCCCTCATGGAACTCTTTGCCTGCAAGTGTGAACTTCTTGTTCTCTTCATCCATGATGATATCGCCACAACCTGATACACAACAAGTACCCATACCACGAGCAACTACAGCAGCATGTGATGTCATACCACCACGAACTGTTAAGATACCCTGTGCTGACTTCATACCTGTGATATCTTCCGGTGATGTCTCAAGACGTACAAGAACAACCTTCTCGCCCTTAGCTGCCCATGATTCTGCATCGTCAGCTGTAAATACGATCTTACCACAAGCAGCACCCGGTGAAGCACCAAGTCCCTTGCCCATTGGTGTAGCTGCCTTAAGAGCTGCTGCATCAAACTGTGGGTGAAGAAGTGTATCAAGGTTACGAGGATCGATCATTGCAACTGCTTCTTCCTCTGTCTTATGTCCTTCATCAACAAGGTCACAAGCGATCTGAAGAGCTGCCTGAGCTGTTCTCTTACCATTACGACACTGTAACATGTACAGCTTCTTGTTCTCAACTGTGAACTCCATATCCTGCATATCATGGTAGTGATTCTCAAGAGTCTCACATACCTTAAGGAATTCTGCATATGCTTCTGGGAATTCCTGCTCCATCTGAGCGATTGGCATTGGTGTACGAACACCGGCAACTACGTCTTCGCCCTGTGCATTGATAAGGAACTCACCCATAAGCTTCTTCTCACCTGTTGCAGGGTCACGAGTAAATGCAACACCTGTACCAGATTCATTATTTAAGTTACCGAATACCATAGGCATTACGTTAACTGCTGTACCCCATGAATAAGGGATATCGTTATCTCTTCTGTATACGTTTGCACGTGGGTTGTCCCATGAACGGAATACAGCTTCGATAGCTAACTTTAACTGCTCAACTGGGTCTGAAGGGAAATCTGTTCCTAACTGGTTCTTGTATTCAGCCTTGAACTGCTCTGCAAGAGTCTTAAGATCAGCTGCTGTAAGTTCTACGTCGAACTTAACACCCTTCTCTTCTTTCATCTTATCGATGAGCTGCTCAAAGTACTTCTTACCAACTTCCATAACAACGTCTGAGAACATCTGAATGAAACGTCTGTAAGAATCATATACGAAACGCTCGAATGCTGGATCTGGGTTGTGTGCGATCATTGCAGCAACAACTTCGTCATTTAAACCAAGGTTAAGGATTGTATCCATCATACCCGGCATAGATGCTCTAGCACCTGAACGAACTGATACTAATAATGGATTCTCAAGATCTCCGAACTTCTTGCCGTTGATCTCCTCCATCTTCTTAACACCTTCCATAGCCTGTGCCATGATCTCGTCGTTGATCTTACGACCATCTTCATAGTACTGAGTACAAGCCTCTGTTGTGATTGTGAAACCCTGTGGAACTGGAAGACCAATTGTTGTCATCTCTGCAAGGTTTGCACCCTTACCACCGAGAAGATTACGCATGGTCATGTCGCCTTCGCTAAACATATAAACCCACTTGTTTGCCATTTGTTTATTACCTCCTACGTATCTAATTAAATATATGCTGAAAAAAGCCTGCTTTAGGGCAGAATTTTCCCACCACTCTGACGTGATTATATCATATGACCTAATAATATTAAACCACTTTTTTCAATTTTTTTCTCTTTTTAACCGCATGTTCCGGAATCTTTTTCAAAAAGAAAGAGACATCCGCCAGATAATGTTCTTTTCCGACAAATGTCCCTTTTATTTTACAGATTCGATCAACCGGATACTCTATCTGAGATATTGATTCATTTCGTCTGATTAATATTCGAATTTCTTCTCAAAATATGCCTTCAGATCTTCGATCTTTACTCTTTCCTGCTCCATGGTATCTCTGTCACGGACAGTTACAGCACCATCTTCTTCTGAATCAAAATCATAAGTTACACAGAACGGAGTTCCGATCTCATCCTGTCTTCTGTAACGCTTACCGATATTTCCTCTGTCGTCGTATTCACAGTTGTAGTATTTGCATAATTCAGCATATACCTTTTCTGCTCCCTCGCCGAGTTTCTTGCTCAGTGGAAGGACACCGATCTTAACAGGTGCAAGTGCAGGATGGAAATGTAATACAGTTCTTACATCCGGCTTCTCCTCGGTTCCGATATTTTCTTCATCATATGCAGCACAAAGGAATGCAAGTGTTACACGATCAGCACCAAGTGATGGTTCGATAACATATGGAATGTATTTCTCTTTCTTCTCATCATCAAAGTAATCCATTGGTTCGCCGGATACAGTCTGATGCTGAGTCAGATCATAATCCGTTCTGTCTGCGATACCCCAAAGTTCACCCCATCCAAATGGGAATAAGAACTCGATATCTGTTGTTCCCTTGCTGTAGAAGCAAAGCTCTTCCGGTGAATGATCACGGGCACGCATCTCTTCATCCTTGATACCAAGGTCTTTTAGCCAGTTGATACAGAAGCTTCTCCAGTAATCAAACCATTCAAGGTCTGTTCCCGGTTCACAGAAGAATTCCAGCTCCATCTGCTCAAACTCTCTGGTACGGAACGTAAAGTTACCCGGTGTGATCTCATTACGGAATGACTTACCGATCTGTCCGATACCAAACGGGATCTTCTTTCTGGATGTTCTCTGTACATTCTTGAAGTTTACAAAGATACCCTGTGCTGTCTCAGGTCTTAAATATACTGTGTTCTTTGCATCCTCTGTTACACCCTGGAATGTCTTGAACATCAGGTTGAACTGTCTGATACCTGTAAAATTATGTTTTCCGCATGAAGGACAGCAGATATTCTTTTCTTCGATAAAGCTCTCCATTTCTTCATTTGACCAGCCATCAACGGAACCTTCGATCTCCAGGTTATTCTCTGCCATGTAGTCTTCGATCAGTTTATCTGCACGAAATCTTTCATGGCACTCTTTACAGTCCATCAAAGGATCTGCAAAACCGCCAAGATGTCCGGATGCTACCCATGTCTGTGGGTTCATCAGGATCGCACAGTCAACGCCTACATTATATGGATTCTCCTGTATGAACTTTTTCCACCAAGCCTTTTTTACATTGTTCTTTAACTCAACACCAAGGTTACCGTAATCCCATGTATTTGCAAGTCCACCATAAATCTCTGAACCCGGATATACAAAACCTCTGTTTTTTGCTAAAGCAACGATCTTGTCTAATGTCTTTTCCATAATGTCCTCCATTTATATTTCATCTTTATATTTGTACGTTATTGTACCTTCTCTCCCTGTTTTTTTCAAGACAGGGATTCAATTATTTCTACAGAATTGAATTTTCGGTCTACATATACCGCTAGAAATTCCTTTGCGATCATCATAAGTTCTTCCAGCACGCTGTCTGAAACCGTGAAATTATACAGATTTCCAAGCATTGCTCCATTAATATACTGAAGCACATATCTGGCGTCCTCTGATATATGGATACTTTTCTTAGCCTTGCTCCGGCAGTTCTCACACAGGATTCCACCGGATAAGGGATCAAATATCCGTGTCAGCCTATCGCTTCCACAGATCGGGCAATGAAAGCTCTGCAGTCCCTGTCCAAAGATATCCATGATCTTCAGTTCATATACACAACGGATCAGTTTCACCGGCAGCAGTCCTTTTTTTAATGCATTCAGGCTGACAAACAGCAGATTCAGATAATCTGCCGACCGGTCACCTTCTCTTGTAAAATATGACATCATCTCACAAAAGTAAGATCCGTAACAGTATTTGTTCACATCAAAGGTCAGTTCATGAAAATATTCCTTTGCATCTACGTTGATAAGT
Organism: Clostridium sp. AM46-21; assembly: GCF_003480025.1. Taxonomy (NCBI): domain Bacteria; kingdom Bacillati; phylum Bacillota; class Clostridia; order Eubacteriales; family Clostridiaceae; genus Clostridium; species Clostridium sp. AM46-21. The sequence goes on along the minus strand of NZ_QUIB01000001.1, from coordinate 124,839 downwards.
GTATATGCATTTCTTCCCGGATATACAGTAAATGCTCCCATGACAAACAGCTGCGTCTTTGAGATCAACTGGCTGCTTGGTCGTCGGACTCCCTTTGCAAATGCTGTGATCTTCCCCTGCTCTCTGGTCAGTATAACAAGCCGTCTGTCATATTCTCCCTGAAGACCGGAGGAAAGCACGATTCCGTTTAATACTATCTCATCCTTCATGATTCATCCATCTTATAACCATAATTTCGAAGAAGGGTATCGGTATCCCGCCAATCCTTCTTCACCTTTACCCAAAGCTTCAGATTCACATGTGTATCTAATAGCTGTTCAATGCCATACCTTGCATTGCTGCCGATCTTTTTCAGCATTGCGCCCTGTTTTCCGATAATAATACCCTTATGGGAATCCCGCTCACAGATGATTGTTGCATCTATATCCATAAGTCGTCCATTCGGACGTTCCTTCATCGAATCAATAACAACCGCGATTCCGTGTGGAATCTCTTTATCCAGAAGTCTTAAAGCCTGCTCCCGGATCAGTTCGGATACGATCTGTCGCTCCGGCTGATCGGTGATCGTGTCTTCATCATAGAACTGTGGTCCGTATGGAAGGTATTTGAACAGCGTCTTTATCAGTTCATCTTTGTTCTTTCCCTTTAATGCCGATACCGGAACGATCTCCGCATGACTGCAGGCATCCTTATAGGTCGAGATCGCCTTGAATACTTCTTCTTCACTTACCGCATCGATCTTATTTACCACAATGATGATCGGTGTCTTAACATGTTCTAACTGTTCAATGATATACCGTTCTCCTGCTCCGATAAATGTCGTTGCTTCAACGATCCACATAACGACATCTACTTCATTTAATGTTCCCTCTGCCACCTTTAACATATATTCACCAAGCTTGTTCTTGGCCCTGTTGATTCCAGGTGTATCGAGGAAAACAATCTGTCCTTCATCCGAGGTATACACGGTCTGAATACGGTTTCTTGTTGTCTGCGCCTTACTGCTCGTTATAGCGATCTTCTGTCCGATCAACTGATTCATCAGTGTGGATTTACCTACATTTGGTCTTCCTATGATCGCAACAAATCCTGATTTGTATGTATCGTTCATACTTCTCCTTCCATACTCTGTATGTATTCATGTTCTCCATTCGGCACAGAATTCTGTAACCTGCCGGAGAACTATTTACAAATCTATATACTTCTATCTTCTTTCGTTACTTCTGTAAAAACTATAGATCTTTTACTTCTTTAAACTTTGCCCGATTCTGTTCGATCTTATCTTCCCCACCGATTGCACAGATAACCCCGCCATCTGTGATCGCCCGGATCACAGGTGCCAGTGAACGGATCGTTTCTACATTTGCAGTAAGCACCTGATCACGTTCTTTCTGAAGCTGCTCATCTGTAATACCTGCAAAGTAACAGGTCTGGCTGAATGCTCCTTCTGCTGATGGTGTCATTGGAGAATCTAACTTCGCGATCGCACCGATCAGATATTTGGTCATATCTCTGTCGCTTGCATCAAAGCCTGCCACATAGTCTGCTGCCTTCTTATAGATATCATATGTCTCCATCAGGTTCGGATCTCTGTAGGATGTAAAATACCCCATTCCTGATCTGGCAAATGAACACATAGCTCCATATGCCCCACCCTTTACACGGATATTCTCCCAGAGATATCCATAGGAGAAGATCACCTGTAGGACTTCCAGTGCTCCGGTATATTCAAATCCTTTTTCCTTATAATTTCCTGTGAGAGCCGCATACTGTACCTGGCTTGCTGTCTTAAAGGCTTCGTTCTTAACAGCTTTTTTCATCACACGTTTTTCTGCAAAAGCAGGTCTGGTCGACAACTTTCTTGCAAACGCTTCAATATCTGCGCCCAATAATTCCTTGATATCATTGTCACCTGTATAAGAGATTGTTACCGCTCCTTTTCTGAGGATCTCGGCAAGCGTTGTCTGCAGCTTCTCAATGATCGCATCTGCATTCTGCTCAAAATCCTGATCCAGCTCCTGTAAGAAATCATAATATCCGATTCCCTCTGTCATATCCTTAAATGCCATCACATCTGAGACATACGACATCGCGCGTGTTGCAGATGTGATATGCCCTGAAGATATCAGATCAGTCTTAAGTCCGGCCTTTTCTTCCGATATAATCTCTTTCAATCTCTTCTTATCCGAAAGCTTCGATGTGAACAGGATCTCCTCGATCAGCTTCAGACCTTCTCCAAGCTTGTCATACATGGCCTTTGTCTTAACGGAGAAGAATGAAAGATGATCCTTCCCGCCATCCTTATACATGGCTCCTGTAGAAAATCCGATACCACCGGTATGGAAATTGATCTGATTGGACAGTTCACCATATGTGTAATGCTCTGTATCCACATATTTGAAAATGTTAGTGAGCAGCTCTGCATATGGAACAAACTCTGCATCCAGATCATTGATATCAAATATAAACTCCAGATAACCGATTCCGTTAGTAAAGATATCATGACTTATTAATGGCATACCATAAATGCTGTCCTCACGGTTCTTTAACGGATGGATCTCTTTTCTGATATCAGAAATATTAAGCAACGGAACCTTCTCCATATCCTCTGCCGGAGATGGTGTCTCCTGATATAATTTTAATTCCTTTGTATCTGATACAACCTGTTCAAGCTCATTTTCCGTAAGAGAGGCCTTATAGTCCGCAAGCTTCTGCTTCTCTGCTGCATCATTCTCCTTATCAAGCCCCTTCTTCGGCTTCATAACAAAAATCATACCAAAGGTATTCTGAACCAGCTTTTCCCAGATCAGTTCTTCAAAATATCCGGTTTTCAGACTTTCTTTCAATTCATCATATACTTCATTTAACTTAAACATTTCAAGTGCAGATGCATCATCATACAGCCATGTATTAAATGCATCCAGACCCATCATAAGCCCCTTCGGAAATCTGCCGAAGTTTGCTTCCTTATGTTTGAACTCAAAATTATTGATCGCAGCCTCGATCGAAGTCCGATCGATCGCCTTTCCTTCTTCTCCATGCCCGGAAAGATCAGTCAGTGTATCCCTGATCACTGACACAAAACGTTCCTTATCGGACATATTTGCATTTCTTGCTACGATTGAAAAGATTGTCTGCCGGATCCCATCATCAAAGGAAGCAAAGACATCCTCTCCGATCCCTGCATCTACTAATGCTTTCTTCAAAGGTGCGCCCGGAGCGTCCATAATTGCGTATTCCAGTATATTCATGGCAACGGACTGCTTCTTATCAAGGCTGCTGCCAACTACCATATTATAGGTTAAAAATGTCTGATTTTCTTCGCTCTCATTTTCTGCGATTGAATAAAAGCAGCTCTCATCCTTCATCTGTTCATAGGCTGTCTGCACAGCGATCGTAGAATCAATCTCTCTATAATCAAAGCTCGAGAGATACTCCTTATCGATATAGTCCAATTCCTTATACATATCAAGATCACCATACAGATAAATATAACTGTTTGACGGATGATAATACTTTCTGTGAAAATCAAGAAAACGTTCCTGACTTAATGTTGGAATCGCTGCAGGATCACCACCGGATTCATTCTTGTATGGTGTGTCAGCAAGAAGAAGTTTTTCAATCTTTGAATACATCTGCTGTTCCGGAGATGAAAATGCACCCTTCATCTCATTAAACACAACACCATTATAGATCAGTTCCCCTTCTACAGTTTCAAGTTCATAATGCCAGCCTTCCTGACGCATGATCTCTGTATGTTCATAAATATTCGGATAGAATACCGCATCCAGATAGACATCCATAAGATTTTCAAAATCCTTTTCGTTACAGCTTGCAATCGGATATACCGTCTTATCAGAATATGTCATTGCATTTAAAAACGTATTTAATGAACCCTTTGCCAGTTCTACAAACGGGTCTTTTACCGGATATTTTCTGGAACCGCATAATACCGAATGTTCCAGAATATGCGGAATACCGGAATCATCATACGGCGGTGTCCGGAATCCGATATTAAACACCTTGTTCTCATCATCATTAGCAATTACAAGCACTCTGGCCTTTGTCTTCTTGTGGCTTAAGATATAACCTGTTCCATTTACTTCAGGGATCTTTTCTTCTGTTATGATGTCATACCCTGTTAATTCTTTTAAGTCTCTCAATCTGATGTCTCCTTTATTCTTCTTTATTCAAATGAAATGTCTCCGGAAGCAGCTCTTCTACCGAATACATCCTATATTCCTGTTTGTTCTTTGCTACAACGATCACGCAGCCTTGTTCGGCAAATTCGGCAATGACCTGTCTGCATATCCCACATGGATAAGTATAGTCACATTCTCCGTTCTTTAGTCCGCCAACGATCGCGATCGCAGACAGCTTTCTGCACCCTTCACTGACTGCCTTAAAAACAGCCGTCCGTTCCGCACAGTTTGTTGCCCCATAGGAAGCATTCTCTATGTTGCATCCTGTATAATAACTTCCATTCTCCATCTTTACACAGGCTCCCACCTGAAAATTCGAATATGGCGCATATGCCTTTGTTCTTGCCTGCATCGCAAGCTCGATCATCTCTGAAATCTCGTTTTCATTCATACAAATTTCCTCTTACTTCCTGTTACATGGAACTAACAGTACCACCCATAAATATAGCCTATTTTCCATGTGTTTGCAATGCGATTCTGGCGTATTCTAACTGCAAACTATACAAAACAGATTGACAGTGGTCTTACCTATTATTACACAAGACATTCTCATTCTATCCTCATGTAGCGGTACATAAGGCAGCAAAATACGCTGCCCAAGTACCGACATTCGTAACTGAGACCTTAGCTCGACTTAATCGAGGTTAGTTCGAAGTTACACAGAGTGGATAGGCTTGTTACATAATAGTAAGACCACTGTCAATCTACTATTTAAAATTTCTACTCTCTATTTAAAAATAAATCATTATTTCAAATTCACCGTCTTCTGTTTTTAAACTTCCGTGGTAGCCAAATATCTGCATGATCTCCTGCACGATGCTCAATCCGATTCCGCTTCCGTTTCTGCCGGTTCTTGCTTCGTCTCCCTTTACAAATGGCTTCCATAACTCCTCCGGATCGGTTGTAATCGGCTGTTCCATCGGATTGCTAAGGATCAGATGATCTTCCTTTAATACCAGCCGGATCACACTTCCTTTCAGTGAATACTTAATTGCATTTACAAACAGATTCTCTAACATATGGGAAAGCATCAGCGGATCACCTTTTACCGTACAGTTTCCTGACATTCTTACCTCCAGACCTTTTTCATCCAGAAGATTCTGATACCGTTCCTGTAACGGCTCCCATATCTGTTCGATGCTTACAGACTCTGTCTGTAACGCTTCCATTTTACCAAGCTTGATATACTCGCTTAACTGACATAAAAGTTCATTCATGTAAGATGTATTTTCCAAAATAACATCTATGTAATGCCGGCACTCTCCTGTCTGGTTTAACTGTTTCAGATTCTCTGCATACCCGGAAATTGCCATCAATGGACTTTTTACATCATGTGCAAGTGCTGTAATAACCGTTTCTTTTCTCTCTGCATCTTCCATCTGTGAAAATGTCCGTCTACAGGATATAAACGCAGTCAAGATCGTTGCAATTATAATGAGAAATACAACTGCAAGCCCTCCATAAAATAACCAGATACCTTCTGTATGCCAGCCAAATGGATCTGCATACATAGCGGATACGATATAATATATATCATTGTCAAAAACAACATACTGGCTTTTAAAATAATAGTTTCCACCCAAACAACCACTTATACTCTCTGTTATATCTGCGGGATGTGCTCCATAAGTCTCCATCTTAGCCAGCAAATACCTGCTCGTCTTACTATACTGATTGGCATCATCTACTCTGCCATGAAGACTCCATGCAAATTCCCCTGCATCAGCATTTTGAACCACCTGCCGGAAAGAAGGCATAATCGGTGAATACATCTGTACTTCGGACTGCATCTGCTCCATATCATCCTCTATATCCTGTACCTGTTGTTCTAATTTTTCTGTATCATTTTCGTCTGTATGCTTCGTAGTTTCTGTTTCTTGATTTTCATCTGCAGCATTTACATCGTCTTTTTCTTCTATATTGTCTACTGCATCTGAGCTTTCCAAATGCCGCCTGTAAACTGCTGTCAAAAAATATGGTGTATTTTCCTCCGCAAAGATCTCCTGTATTCTATTACGGACTTCCTCTATATCTGTCATACCTGCAATATCTTCCTGACATTCAGCCAAACTTGCACTGACACTATTTGTTGATACCTGAAAATATTCTTTTAATTCCAGATTGACCTGATTTCTGTAATAACCGATCACCAGCAGATACAATATTATGCTGACTGCTATAATGCCAGATGAAATCCATATCCATTTTCTTTTTATCTTTTGTCTTTTTCTTTTCTGCCGCTCCGACAATAATGCATTTCTTTTTTTATCATTCTTTTTGTTCTTTTTCATCGTCGTCACCCCGTATCTGATATCCATTTCCTATCACTGTTTTAATCTGCTTTCCTGCACTTCCAAGATGTTTTCGAATCTTTCGAATGTGATTATCCACACAACGATCACTGCCTTCATAATCATAACCCCATACACCGATCAGCAGCCGTTCTCTTGCCACAGTCTTATTTTTGTTCTCAAGCAACATCCGCAACAATGCAAACTCTTTTGGCGCAAGTTCTATTTCCTGAGAATCCACAAGAACCCTATACTCCGATGGCTTCATATGTATCCTGCCACAGACCAGCTCTCCGGTTCTGCTAAGATCCTTTGACCGTCTGATCAGTGCCTTGCATTTCGCATATAAGGTCACAAGAGAAAATGGTTTGATGATATAATCGTCACAGCCGAGATCATAGCCAAGCAGGATATCCCGTTCGGAACTTCTGGCTGTTAAAAACAGGATCGGAACCATGCTCGTCCTGCGCATCTCCCGGCAGATCGCAAAGCCATCCATTCCCGGAAGCATGATGTCTAACAATACAAGATCCACCCGTTCCGTCTCAAATAAATCCAGCCCATCCTGTCCGTTCTGTGCCGTCCGTACTACAATCTCATTTTCGCTTTCTCTGGTAAAATAATCTTTCACTACTTCGCAGATCTGTTCATCATCTTCAATCATCAGTATCTGATATGTCATATTTCTTACCTCCTTGCGCCTATCTTAACAGTGTCATATGACTTTTAAATGTTCTTACATAAAAAGCCTAAATAGAGTTTACTGCTCTATTCAGGCTTTCTTATTTGCTATAGTTTCTCCTCCACAGCTCGTTCCATATTCTGCATGGCACATTCTGTCTGCATGGCTCTCCCTCGTTCCTCTTCGGAAAGTCCGTCGGTTATGGAATAACATGCATCAAACAAGCCGCTCTCCATACATTGTTCGATGCCTTCCCCGAAGCAGCCTGCAAATGCAACCACTTTTTTCTTCTGTGCTTTTGCAAGTTTTGCTACGCCTGCCGGGGTTTTTCCCATTAACGTCTGCGCATCCATCCTGCCCTCTCCGGTAATAACCAGATCGACATTTTTTATTTTTTCTTTTAAATGGATCTCATCAAATACTATATCAATTCCCGGTCGTAATCTTGCATGCAGGAACATTAGAAATGCATATCCAAGACCGCCTGCTGCACCTGCTCCCGGTGTCATACGATTTATTATGCTGTCCATCTGACACTTCTCCGGGTCTGTATTCTTTTGCACTTTATCCTGCTTACAGCCTGACCAGTTCTGCTGTTCTACCAGATCTGCATAACGCACCATGGATTTCTCCATGTTCTCTACCATCTGAGCATCTGCTCCCTTTTGCGGTGCAAAGATATGGCTGCATCCATTCTCTCCAACCAGCGGATTTGTAACGTCACAGGCAATCTGAAATGAACATACTGAAAGCTCCGGTAACATATCTTCTATGTGAATCCCGCATACTTTGGAAAGTCCTTCTGCTCCAAAGCAAACTTCATTCCCATGTTCGTCAAGGAAATGGCATCCAAGTGCCTGCAGCATTCCGATCCCGGCATCATTTGTTGCACTTCCGCCAATCCCTATAATAAAGCTCCGGCATCCATGCAGCATGGCATCCTTTATCATCTCGCCTACTCCATATGTAGTTGTATGCAGCGGATTTCTGGCAGACTCCGGTACAAGCGGAAGTCCTGCTGCCTCTGCCATCTCGATCAATGCTGCTTTTTCTCCTGCTTCATCATAACTGATATAAGAAGCCTTTACGACCTGTCCAAGCGGTCCTGTTACATTAACTGTATGACGTTTCATGTTCGATTTTCCATAGGCGATCGCATCCATGGTTCCCTCTCCGCCATCTGCAACCGGAACCACTTCGATCTCACGATTCTTATAATTTTTCTCCAGACCTTTTTTAACTGCCATGCCTGCCTGAACAGATGTCATACTGCCCTTAAAAGAATCAACAGCCGCAAGGACCTTAAGCGGTCTTTCTCTCAATTTCAGATCATCCTGCAATATGGTGTCATGTATTTCACATGTTCGATTCATTTGAGAAGTCCTCCCTTGCAAATATCACACCGTTTATTTCCGGTTCAGATTATATCCGACAACTGCACCCACAATACCGCCAACGATATGTGCCATATTCGAGATATTGTCCTGTACTGCGATACCTTCATATACCTGCTGTCCGATAAAGATGATCGCAACCAGAATAAAGGATAACGGAATTTCGCCTGCTCGGAATCCGGTAAAGGACGCCAGCACGATAAATGCAAATACGACACCACTCGCTCCACAAAGTGCTACATTCCAGAAAAAGATGTAATTCACAATACCGGTCGCAAGTGCTGTTACACCGATCACTTCCAACATTTCTTTCGAACCATATTTTTCTTCTAACATCGGTCCAAGCAATAACAGATAGGAGGCATTTCCGATAAAATGACTCCATCCTGCATGCCCGAATACATGTGTAAAGAATCGCAGATATGTGAGTGGATTTGTAAGCGATGAATGATACGTCATAAATAATAACCGGGTACTTCCGCCACCGGTCAGAACCCCAAGCAGAGTTACAACAAAACAAATAAATACAAAGCCCAGCGTCACCGGCGCGTTAAATGTGATCTTTAATTTTCTCATCTGTATATACCTCCCCATATAGAATGAATAGCTTTATTATACCCTATTTATGTATAAATACAAAGAGCCGCTTCGACTCTTTTACCCCCAGAACAAAATTGCTTTACAGGATAAATATTTCTATAAAACAAAACTACCGTCCATCCGGCAGTCTGATCATAACAGTTTCAACTGACGATCAAATCTGTATCCGAATAAACGGTAGTCTTATATGTACTTTGCCCATTCTATTCATCCGAAAAATCATTGCCTATACTATGGTCAGATGATTTTCCATCACGATATACCGATGAATTTACAGATTATATTCTTTCTTTGTATCAGCAAGTGCTGCATCCATACGCTCGATAACGGCTGCGATCTGTTCCTCAGTAATAACCGCTGTCGGCTCGAAACGGATACACTTGGAGTTTACAAGTGTTCCGGCTGTCATAACACCTCTTGAGAACAAGCCCTTTGCGATGCTGTAACCGATATCAGATGTAACAAACTCAACAGCAAGCATCAGACCTACGCCTCTGACATCATCGATGATCTCAGGATATTTTGCCTTCAGACTTTCAAGTCCTGCCTTTAAGATCTTACCTTTGCTTGCACACTGTCCTGGAATATCATTATCAATCATGTATTTGATCGTTGCGATCGCTGCCGAACAACATACAGGGTTACCACCAAATGTAGGAGAACCAAGTAACCATGGGTTGTCGATCAACTGCTGTACCCACATGGATGGCTTACAGATAATACCTGTGATTGGCATGATACCACCACCAAATGCTTTACCGAATGTCATGATATCCGGTGTTACGCCTTCTGCTTCGCATCTCCACATTGTACCGGTACGACCCATACCTGTCTGGATCTCATCAAAGATCAACGCTACACCATACTCATCACAGATCTGTCTTAACTCTGTCAGATATCCTTCCGGTGGAACGATAACACCAGCCTCGCCCTGAATTGGTTCAACGATCATGGCTGCAACCTTTTCACCAACAGCGATCAGGTTACGGATTGCCTTTCTTGCATCCTCTGCATTACCATATTCTACATGCTGTACCTGCTGTACCATAGGTGTATATGGAACTCTGTATGTATTCTTACCACCCATTGAGATTGCACCCATTGATTTACCATGGAATGCACCAACGGTTGAGATATACCATCTTCCGCCTGTTGCGATTCTGGCAAGCTTCAATGCCATTTCGACTGCCTCTGCACCACCATTTGTAAAGAAACAATACTGAAGATCACCCGGTGTGATATCTGCAACTGCCTTTGCAAGATATCCACGAAGCGGATCCAACAGCTCCTGTGAATGAAGCGCCTGATGATCAAGCTGTGCCTTTACGGTATCAAGGATCTCCGGATTTCTATGACCACATGTATAAATACCGAAACCACCAAGACAGTCAATGAATTCTTCACCATATAAACCATCACATACGCCGTCATGATCTTTCCACTCAAGCACTGCTGAGTTGGTAGATACTGACTTTCTGTATTTTAACCAGCCCGGGCTTACATAATTATCAAAATAATCTAATGTCTGTTCTGTCATTAATTTCTTTTCATCATCTGTTAATTCATCTGAATGGATATAACCAATTACCTTTTCCAAATCCTTACTTACCTGTTCATAACTCATATTAAAATCCTCCTTAAAATATATTCGTGTTATAATGTGTCTGTCTGATCCTGTATGTTACCTAACACAACCTTTCCATGAACATTTACAATCATTGATTGAAGTATAAATTTTACGGCCATTAAACTGAAAAAAAGGAGCCTGTGACCTGTTCACAAGCTCCTTTGCTTCTATGTCTGTATATTATCGTATCTCATGCTCTTTTTCAATTACTAATTTATACCATTTATCTACCATTTATCTGTTATATATAATTAAATATAAGTATATTTAGCTCATATAACTGACTTGTAATTCCATCGTCATACCTCTATCGAAGTATCATTTTCTACCCTATTTCTGTTATTCGCCAAATCAGTCGGTATTTGAAACGCATTAAAAAGCAATAAAAAACCGCCCACCTTCATTTTTCAGAAAGTGAACGGTCTGTTTTATCTAGTGTTCATACCAGCCTACAATACCCGGGTTCAAATTGATATTGATCTGCTTAACCTCCTGATATTCCTCGATACCATGAACGCCAAGCTCTCTGCCGATACCGCTCATCTTATAGCCGCCCCAAGGTGCTTCATTAAAGGTTGGGTTGTAGCAGTTGATCCATGTGATACCTGCGCGAAGCTCACTGATCACACGATGTGCTCTGGTTATATCGGAAGTAAATACAGCTCCGGCAAGACCATATACGGTATCATTGGCCATCGCAATCGCTTCTTCCTCTGTCTTAAAGGTCTGGATACTGACAACCGGACCAAAGATCTCCTCACGGACGATCTTCATATCCGAAGTACAATTATCAAAGATCGTTGGACGTACAAAGTAGCCCTTTGCACATTCTCCTTCTGTATAGCGCTCACCACCTGTTACAAGTGTTGCGCCTTCCTCGATACCACTCTTTATGTAAGACAGAACTTTCTCCATATCCTTTTCCGTAATGACTGGTCCGATATCCGGATTGTTCACCGGATTGCCGATCGTCATGGCTTCCGCCTTTTTCTTTAATCTGGCAACAAATTCATCATGGATGCTTTCTTCTATGATGATTCTGGATCCTGCGGCGCATACCTCGCCCTGATTGAAGAAAATACCGATCATTGCCCACTCTACAGCGCCATCCAGATCTGCATCTGTGAAAATGACATTTGGTGATTTACCACCAAGCTCCAGTCCGATCTTCTTCACATTTGTAGCGGCTGCTTTCATCAGGCTCTGACCGACTCTGGTACTTCCTGTAAATGTGATCATATCAACATCGGTATTCTCGCCCATTTCCGTTCCGACCTCAGCATCACCCTGTAACAGATTGACGCAGCCCTTCGGAAGTCCTGCTTCTTCAAAGATCTCGAATAACCGGATTGTTGAAAGCGGAGCCTTTGGACTTGGTTTAAACACGATACTGTTTCCTGCTGCAAGTGCAGGCGCCAGCTTCCAGACAGACATCAAAAACGGATAATTCCATGGAGTGATCTGCGCACAGACACCGACCGGCTCTCTGGTCTCATATGAATGCATCTTGCCAAATCCATCATTTACCTCATATACACCACCATGCGGAGTCTTGCAAAGACCTGCGTAATAACGGAAGCAATGAATACCATCACTGATATCTCCTTCTGCTTCACGAAGCGGCTTACCATTATCCAGAGTATCCAGCATTGCCAGTTCATCGGCATATTTGTCGATCAGATCTGCGATCTTTAGAATCATATCACTTCTGGTCTGGGAATCCATATCACGCCACTCTCTTGTCTGGTAAAATGATTTCTTTGCCGCAGCGATCGCACGTCTGGCATCTTCTACACTGCTTTCATAGACCTGCGCGAGCACTTCTCCGGTCGCCGGATTGATAACGTCAAACGGCTTTTCCATACTTCCTGTTACCCACTCACCATCAATATACATCTTTTTTGGTTCCATATATCTTACTCCTCCTGATCAACTTTTTTGTCTGCCTTTTTCCGTTTTGTATTACTGCTTTAATTTGTTCCATATATCGTTGTAAACAGTCAATGTATCTGTATCAAGATTTCCAACAAATTCACCTTTTTCAAATACCTCAGCCGGTATATTCTTTGCTTCATTGTTCCTGTAATCTTCATTTGCCTCCACTGCAGTTGCATTCGCATTCAGATATGGGTATTCCGCCATAACCTTTGTAGCAACATCCGGATCACACATATAGTTGATGAATTTCATTGCATTATCATAGTTCTTGGCACCCTTTGCGATTGCCCAGTTATCAATGAATTTATATGCGCCCTCTTCAGGGAATACAATCTTGATTGATGGGTTCTCATCCATAGCAAGCGCTACTTCAGCAGCCCAGCAGTAACCAACATTACAATCTCCGCTGATCAGAGATGACTTTGGACTGTCACTGTCATATACTGCGATATTATCCTTTAATGTCAGAAGCTTCGTTTCAACCTCGGCAAGCTTTGCTGTATCTGTTTCATTCATGCTGAGTCCCATGCTTCTCTCCGTCATACCGATAACTGCTCTGTAGTCATCCAGTGCTACGATCTGTCCTTTTAATGAAGGATCAAAGAGATCTGCGTATCCCTTAATATCTGTTGATACCTTGTCGGTGTTGACTGCGATCGCTGCCACACCACCCTGATAAGGAACGGAGTAGACATTGCCCGGATCATATGTAGGATCCAGATACTGACTACCAATATTTGACAGATTGGTAAGTGCATCCTGATCCAACTTCTCAAGCATTCCCTGAGCGATCATGGATTCTACCATATAGTCACTCGGCTATACGATATCATAAGTTCCTTCATCCTCTGATTTTACCTTTGCAAGCATATCCTCATTGGATGAGAATGTTGATACATTTACTTTAATTCCATATTCTTTTTCAAAATCCTTAATTACTTCATCCGGTACATACTCTGTCCAGATGAACAGGTTTAACTCTCCGTTTGTACTGTCTGCTTTCTTACCACAGCCTGTGATATTTACTGCTGTCATTGCAAGAACAAGTGATAATGCAATACTTACTGCTCTTTTTCTGTTTTTCTTCATAATTATGTCTCCCTTCTACTCTTGAACCTTGTTCGGTTACTTCTATAAATTGTTTACTGTTTCATTCTATACAGCTACTGTTTTTTCTTCTTAAACAGATTGCCCTGAGTCAGGACAACAAAGATGATCGTGCCTGCTAAGATCAGTGCTGATAATGCATTTACATCAGGTGCTACTCCACTCTTAATACTTGCCATAACCTGTAACGGATAAGTCATCGTATTACCATTTACAAAGTAGCTTATGATAACGTCATCAAGCGATAACGTAAATGCCAGTAATGCACCGGCTGTAATGCCGGGTCTTAAAACCGGAAGTGTGATCTCCCAGAATGTACGGATGCGGTTAGCTCCCAGATCCATACTTGCTTCTTCAATCGAAATATCATAGCCGGATAATCTTGCCCTGACATTGAAGATAACATATGGCACACAGAAGGTGATATGTGCAATGATCAATGTAAGCATACCTCTTGGGATCGAGACCTTTGCGAATACCGTAAGTAAGGATATACCCATTACAATCTCAGGAATAACGACCGGGATATATAAAAGTCCGTCTATGATCCCTTTTCCTTTGAATTTATATTTGTACATTCCGATCGCACCGAGCGTACCTATAATCGTTGAAAGTACAGTTGTGACCAATGCTATGATCATCGTATTGCCAAAGGATGTAAGAAGCGACTGATTTTCAAACAATTTCACATACCAGTCAAATGTAAACCCCTTCCAGGTCAGATATGGTTTTGATGTCGTTGCATTAAAGGAATTCACTACAACAACTGCAATCGGCATAAACAATACAATATAAATCAGAGAACAAAAGATCTTTGAAAGAATACTCTTTGTTCTTACTTTTGCTTTTCTGCTCATCGTTTACACCCCCAGACTATCCATATCGCCGCCTGTCTTCTGGTACAGTTTGACGAGGATCAATGTGACAACAATTAATATGATGGATAAGGCTGCACCAAGAGGCCAGTTATTTCCACTCTTGAACTGGCGCTCGATCAGGTTACCAATAACATCTGCATTTCCACCACCTAAGATATTCGATACAAAGAAATATCCAAGACATGGGATAAATACCATGATACAGCCGGAGAAAATTCCGCTGGCTGTCAGCGGCAGGATCACTTCAAAGAAAGTCCGCCAGCCCTTAGCTCCAAGATCAGAGGAAGCCTCCAGTAAAGTATGATCTAGCTTACCGATCGCAGTATAAAGCGGAAGTACCATAAATGGGAACAGGCAGTACACCATACCAAATACAGTAGTTCCCTGGTTATATAAGAGGTTCAATGGCTCTGATATCAGATGCAGCTTCATAAGCACGGTATTCAACCAACCGGCCGAACCAAGGAATGTCTTCCATCCATAGATACGGATCAGTGAATTCGTCCAGAATGGAATAATAACCAGCATATATAACAGGTTCTTTGATCTGCTCTTTGTCCTTGCAATAATATAGGTAAACGGATATGCAAGCACGATACAGATCACGGTTGTAAGCAATGCAATCACAAGTGACTGAACATAGATCTTAATATAAGAACTGTCCACCAGATGTTTGTAATTATCGAATGTGAACTGAAATGTTACATTGTAATACTGATCAATACTGCAAAAACTCATGACCAGTATATAGATGAGTGGAACTGCTACCAACAGGATCAGCCATAAGGTCACCGGCCCTACCATGATCGTTGCCGGAAGTGTCTTTTCTCTGAATCTCTTTTTATTCATATCAAACACCTCCTTATGCCAGTGTTATATTTTCCATACTCTGATAGAAGCTGTTATCCAGACTGTGGATCAATACCGCATCCTCCGGATTCCAGCAGATAAATACTTTGTCACCGGATTTTGGAAGTTCTTCGCCTGCCAGACGTTCCATCTTTACTTCATTTCCATTTGGAAGAACCGCCAGACACTTGACGACTGAGCCAACATAAATATAATCCTTGACCAGTGCCGGTACGCTGAAGCCCTCTACCGGTTCTGCCGAAAAATGAAGCTTTTCCGGTCGAACAGAAACGGTTACAAATTCACCAACTGAAAATCCGGTGTTCTTTTCCTCTGTCTCGGTCACGGAGCCGGAGGTTGTTACATCTCCATTTTCAATTCCAATAACCGCTTTTCCGTTTGCGATCAATTTGATCGTTCCGTCAAATACATTTGTCTCTCCGATGAAGGTTGCTACGAACTTGGTTGCCGGTCTTTCATAGATGTCTGTCGGTGATCCGATCTGATCCATGACACCATCATGCATAATGGCTATCCTATCGCTCATCGTAAGCGCTTCTTCCTGATCATGTGTAACATAGATAAATGTGATATGTAATTTCTTCTGCAGCCGTTTCAGTTCCAGCTGCATCTGTTTTCTAAGCTTCAGATCCAATGCACCAAGCGCTCATCCAACAGCAGAACCTTCGGACGATTGATCAACGCTCTTGCAATCGCAACTCGCTGCTTCTGTCCACCGGACAACTGACTTGGATACCGCTTCTCAAATCCGGATAACTGAACCATCTCTAACATCTCCGTTACCCGTTCTTTGATCTCTTTCTTTGGAACCTTTTTCATCTTAAGACCATATGCTACGTTGTCATATATGGTCTTATGTGGAAATAAAGCGTAACTCTGAAAGACAGTGTTTACATTTCTCTCAAATGGCTCTTTATCTTCAATCGGCTTCCCTTCTACCTGAATGGAGCCTGTCGTCGGTTCTTCAAATCCTGCGATCATACGAAGCGTTGTCGTCTTGCCGCATCCGGATGATCCAAGCAATGTCAGGAACTCGCCTTCCTCTACCTGCAGATTCAGATCTTTTACAACATGATTTGTTCCGTATATTTTATTTACGTCTTTGATATCAACTATAACATTTGCCAAATCATATCACCTCTTTTTCAAATTTCTCTATAATGCTTTTTCTCCTCGTTCACCGGTACGGATTCGTATAGCCTCTTCGATATTTCGAATGAAGATCTTACCATCTCCGACATGTCCGGTAGCTACCTTTTCTCTGACATCCAGAATAATCTGTTCTACCTTGGAATCTTCAACTACTACTTCAACTCTTACTTTTGGAAGAAGGTTGATCGTAGTTTTAAAGCCTTTAATCTCATTTACGCCCTCAACAGTTCCTTTCTGTGTTCCGCATCCCATAACGGTTGAGATCGTCATACCACCACAATTCTTCTCATCCAATATGCTTTTTAATACTTCCAGCTTTTCCGGTCTGATTATTAATATGATTTCTTTCATTCTTTCTTCCTCCAATCTGCAACATACAACTAATATAACAAAAAAGAGCCGTTCATCTCTGAACAGCTTCTTTGCTTGTTAACGAAAATATACTACTTTCAAATTAATTCTTCAATAGAACAGGATTACCATTTTTTTACTACTTTTATGGTATTAACTACTCTTTTTCTTTAATCAGTTTAAACATCTGAACACGGTTTCGGATTCCCAGTTTCCTGTAAATATTTAAAATATGCTTCTTTAGTGTATTTACCGTTATGGATAAACGGTCACAGATCTCCGTATTCTCCATTCCCTGCAGCAAAAGCTGCAATATGGTCTGCTCCCGCTTCGTCAGATCATAGGTCTTTACTGCCTGTGTCAGCGTCAGTTTCTCCTGACTGGTCATCTGATTGTTTCTGTCCTGTGACAACCGGTATGCCATATGATCCTTAAGCATATCCATCAGGAATACATCTTCATATGTAAAGTCCTCTTTACCAATCGTCCTATATAATGTCACCACGCCCAGAAAATGTTTGTTCCTTCCAAATATCATTTGTAACGCGTAATGCCAGTTATTTGGCTTATATACTCTTTGATAATATTCAGTTTGAACTCTTTTCTCATCCGATATAATATCAGTTTCCCGATATACCATACTCCTGCCGCTGAACATAATACCACGGCTGTAATCCATATTCTCATAAATATCTGACAAGTCTTCATCACAGTTGAGGAATACCGGACGTTCCAGATTTTCTTTTTCATTTGATGATGCCAGATAAAAATCTGCACTGTCAAAATCTATGACGGTCTTGATCTGTTCCAGAAACTGTGTCCGCATGGCATCAAAATCACCGATTGTGTAGATCTTGTATATGATACTGTTCATGACCAGCCAGTCATTTGTTTCAAGGGTCTTCACCAGTTTCACCTCCCTTGTATTTCATAAAACAAAAAAAGTACGCAACCGATGTAACACACCCTTGCGTACTTATTTTTTACTATTCTGTTGGTATGAAGTATAGCACAAAAAGATGATTTGTCAAGCAAGAAAATTCATCAGGCTATTTACTGAAATATCATCAGATTATTAACCTTGAATCTATTTCAAAAGCTTTTTTATCTGCATATCTGTTGCGATCGGATAAATATCATGCATATGCCGGATGATCATATTCCAGGACTCCTGCGGATCATCCTTGTAACAGGATGTTACATAATCATACCCATAGATATGTTCCAAGGACGAGTAAACCGCTACATCCCAGCCATACTCCAGTCCTTTTTTATTTACACGTTTTCTGAAGTCGCAATTACAAAGGTACATCTGCATCATAAGATTTGTGACAGCTCCATCAAATCCCTTTTCGCCGTCTTTTCCATATCCTGCCATTTTCTTCAGTTCGTTGGAATACAGTTCTGCATCCACATGTTCTTCCATGAAATGATCCATGATCTTTTTATTCTTATTCGGAGCTTTTCCATCTTCATACAGTGCTTCAAAATCATATCCATCCCGCCGGTAATTAGCAAATACCGGAAGCCATTTTCTCGATATAAAACCTGCCTTTTTATTAAAAAACTTGCCATATACGATATCATGTCTTCTGGCGATAACCGCCCGCCACATCCATGGATCTCTGTCAACATTCTCACACCACCAGTACTCCGGCACGGTTCGCTCTTCCAGCGAAAATCCCGGTATATCGTTTCTAAAAAGCGGCAGGAAGCCAATCTCATTTATATACTCTATTGCCTCATCTATTGTGTGAATACATTCCGGATCATCCCAGGCTACACCATACATGATCCATTTGCCTGATTCTTTTTCCATGTTTATCTCCTGTTATATCACTACCCCATTACAGTGATCTACCTCTACTTATGTCAAGTAAAAGGCAAAAATTACTTTGACAATAATTGATAATAGCTTTTTATTTTAGTGCCACAATTTAATTTTTTTTATTGATTTGTGGCACTAACTTAAATTAATATTTACTTTTCCTAATAGAAAATCAACAATATTTATATGTGAAATACCATCTCTGGAATAATCGAATCTATCTAATGAAAATACATATTTAGGTGACGCATCGCTTATAGGCTTAAATGCTCCAAACTCCCGTTCAATCGTTTCCCTGCTTCCAAGATAATATGCTACTTGTATGAAACATTTTTTACGACCATAAATTGCAACAAAATCTATTTCACCCTTATATGTTTTTCCTGTAAACACCTCATAATCCCTTGAAACCAGTTCATTATAAATGATATTTTCTAAGAAAAATGTATCTTCAAAATTTACCAAATTCGTATTTATCATACGAAAACCCGTATCAACAGCATACTGTTTTTCAATATATGACATTGCTTGCTTTCCAACAATATTGAATCTTTTCACCCGATCTATGAGGCATGCTTTGTCCATCTTGTCAAGATATCTGTATATTGTTTTACGGTCGAGACCTTCTTCATTTTGATTCTCGAAATAGCTTTGTATATTTTTACTGGAAAATTCTTTTCCAGCATTTGCCATAATATACCCTGCTATCTTTTCAAAATTCTGTCTATTTATTTTTGATTTATCAGTTATTATATCTCTATCAAGGATGCCCAAATATGTTTGTTCCAAATATCTTTTAATATCGCTTTCTTTGGAAAATGAAAATCTCAATGGAAATCCACCCCAATTGATATAATCAATAATAAATTCATCAGGGGGCTGATTTTTTCCTATTACTTTAATATATTCATAACTTTCAGCAAAAGAAAACGGCATTATCCTAAATTCAATACATCGCCCCACCAAAAGTGTTGCCATCTTGCCTGACAACAGTTTGGAATTACTGCCTGTAATGAAAATATCACAATTAATTGTAGCTCTCAGAGAAGCCAATACTTTTTCAAAACTTCTCACATGCTGAATTTCATCAAGAAATATCAGATATTTATCCATATCTTTGATTTGTTTTGTTATATAACTATTCAGCTTTTCAGCTGTACGAATTTTTTCAAACTGTAAATCTTCAAAATTAATCCTTATAATATGTGTCTTATCAAAACCATTTGAAACAAACTCTTCTTCAATCTGTTCAAGCAGAATAGATTTTCCACAACGTCTTACACCAGTTAAAACTTTTATCAGATCAACATTATAATATGGACGAATTTTTTGTAAATATCTTTCACGTTTAATATACATACACATTTACTCCTAAAAAAGATCACTATTATTATGCCACAAATTTAAAAATTTTCAAGATTTGTGGCACATATATTAAATCACTACCCCATTACAGTGATCTACCTCATGCTGAATAATCTGTGCCACAAATCCTTCAAATGCCATCTTTCGTTTTACGAAACCAGCATCCTGAAACTCTACCTCTATCTTCTTATACCTTGTTGTTTTTCGTTTTCCCTCTAATGACAGACAGCCTTCTTCTGTTTCGTAACGTCCGCTCTTTGAACAGATCACCGGATTGATCATAATCATATCTACAGGTCCGGCACTTACAATAATCATATTTTTCTTATACCCGATCATATTTGCTGCCATTCCGACACAGCGCTCACGATTCGCAGCTAATGTATCCCAAAGATCATTTACCACATTCATATCAAGTGGTGTTGCCAGAACGGATTTCTGCCCCAGAAAAAGAATATCTTTTACAATAGGTTTAACCATTTTCTATCCTCCATAAGGTCTCATTTATTTCTTCTATATCGTAAAGATTTGTCACTGATTTGCAAATTATCATAAAATTTCTGCAACACGATCGCCAACTCTTCCGGAGCTTCTATGTTTGCTTCATGACCTGTTTTCACAAGTTCATGGAAACAGGCGTTGTTCAAATATTGGCAAAGTTCTTTTGAAGTTTTTTTGTTTGCAGTGTCCTTCTCTCCACAAATGAGCAATACTGGGCAAGACACCTTATGCAGGGAGTCACTGAAATCCAATTCAGCCATCGTCCCGCACAGGCTGATAACATCCGCTTTTTTGAAACCCATTTTACTGAATGCGAATCGGCATAAGATGAAACAATATATTCTGAACTTTCAATAAGTTTTTTGGCATTTTATATTGTGCTGCAATTAATACGAGCGCCTTTACTTTATCTGGGTGGTCTATCGCATAATTAAGTGCCAAAACAGCGCCTAGAGAAAGCCCACATAAGACAATTTCATCGTTCACCTTGTCACATTCTGATGAGAATGCCGAATATAATTCCTTATATGTAGCAGATTTTCCTTCTAACATCTCTGCCAAACTCAATTTAACACTACTTTCCGATACCTTCGTTTCTTTTATTACTTTATTCCAACTGTCCGGTTTTTGTCCTAGTCCATGCAAATATAAATACTTCATATATTGTCGCTCCTTCAAACTGGAAATTATTCAAATTATCAATTCCTAATTTCCGTACAGAGATTTATAAATCATCTGCTCTCTAATTGTTCGAAATGATAACGCGGTTTTCCAACACTCTTTTTTCCATACTCAATAGCTTCTGTAGGGCAATAACAAATACAAGCCATACAATGAGTGCATTGCTTTCCCCATACAGGCTTTCTGTCCTTAAGCGTAATGTTGTTCAATGGACAGTTCTTAACACATTGACCACAACCGACACAGGTAGCATCCGTACGAAATGCATCAGATTTCACAAAGAAATGATAAAAAATCGGATTTACCGGACCACTCATTAACCGGTCATAAAGATTGTTTCTTGGTACAGCGAACGGCTGCTCTGCCTTAATGTGCGCAATTATATCCATAATAGCAGGTTCCGCATTTCTAACAATCTTTCTTGCTTCTTCTGCTTTCGGTGCACCAAACATAGCAATATAATTTTCCGGCATAATAACCTGAGCTGTACCCATATACCATAAATGTTTTTGCTCCGCAAGGTGCCGATTATATTTCGCTGCATTCCCAATCTCGCCTCCACAGTCCATCACGAACCAAATGCGTTCTGCAGAAAGCAGTTCCGTTTTACAAAGCCACTCCGATACAATTTGTGGAATACGCCACGCATAAGTTGGAACCACTACGATTATATTTCTGCCTGTTTTCATTGGCGAATAATCTGTTGCCTTGATTTTTGCATTCATATCTACAATCTCGTCCTGCAATTCATCTGCAATTTTCTTTGCTATATAACGACTATTACCAGTTCCGGAAAAGCACAAGATCATAATAACATTACCTCCGTATTTGCCTCAAAGCCAAGCTTTTCATAAAAGCTTTTTCTCCAACACTCTTTTTGAAATCATCTCACAATATCGTCATTTTTCTCGTATGGCATCGGCTCCCCATTTTCTTTATGTAGGTGTCCTATTTTATCGCAGATCCTATCGTACAAATTATCATTCACATATGCAATCTTCTCCATATCCACATTGTTCTCTGATTTTTTTCCGCTGTAGAATTTTTGGGCGTATGTTCCACATTCTTTTATGTAAGCCATTATTAAATTAATTTCTTGTTTCTCGACTTCTGAAAAAATAGGTTGTTCCGTTAATTTTCCACTGATAAAATCACAAAAATAGGAATAGTCATCATCCCAGTTAATATTTCCATTGTCCTGGGCTTCACATCGGATCTTTTCTATTTCTCTTAATAATTCTCCCTGCAGATTATGTGCTTGTCCAGCTTGCGGAACATAATTTTTCCAAATATATTTACATTCATCAAAATACTGCTGCTCGTACTCTTCGCCTATGATCGCATCAATCGTCAAATTGCTTTTTCCTCTTTTTAATTTATCAAACAATCCCATAATTCACCTTAATATCTCTTTCTGGAAATATTTCTCTCGTAAAATTGTTCCAACTATCTCATAGTGTTCTTTAACTGTTATTATTCAAGCCACTGGATAAAAGCAGTTTTATCAGAACTATTATATCCTGCATTCTCATAAAATCTTAATGTACTTTCCTTTTTTGATCCTGTCAGAAGCATCATCTTATAGCAGTTATTCTGCTCCGCTATGTACTTTGCATATTCCAAGCATTCCGTAGCATAACCGTGTCCTCTATAATCTGAATGTGTCACAACATTTTCAATAAACGCATATGGTCTTACCCCTCTTGTAAGGTTTGGAATGATTACACAAACACAAGAAGACACTATTTTATCATCTATCTCAAAAACTATTATATGATGATTCATGTCATTCATAATAATATTCCAAGTCTCTTTCAAGCTTTCTGTCATTTCCGGAATCGAATCTTCATGAAGATACAATATAACTCTAATAATTCATTAAGTTCTGTCTTATTTATTTCCCTAACCATAATTTTATCCCAACCTCTCTGTTTTCTGCCCGTTTTAATCAAAAATACTATAACCGTTAAAGTTTATATTGCATGAAGTTACCATTATGTACAAATCCAAAATCTGTATATAATTTAACTCCCATATCAGACGCTGTAATCTGTATTGTTCCACAACCATATTCCCTGGCATCATCTATAACACGGGATAGCAGCTCCTTTGCAATACCTCTTCTTCTATATTCCGGATCAGTAAACATACTGGATAACAATCCTATCTTTCCACTTGGGCATCCAAAATAGGGAGGCTTCTCCACAAATGACATCCCGCTTGTTCCAATAATATTTTCCTCATCAATGGCAAGCCAAGATACAAATGTTCCGTCCGCCATATGTCGAGTATAATATTCCTTCAATGCAGGAACCAAATCCATCTCTTCTTTAGCCCCTTCTTCTCTAAGCTGGTTTATCCTCATGTGAATAAACGTATTCAGTTCTTTTTCTGTAAGTCTTTTATATCTAATATCCATTTTCACGATCCCCTTATACAAACTGATATTTATAAATTACATACCGCATACAATGGTATATTTACCATCCATTCCTGATCCATATACTTTAGAGTCGAAAAACGTACAGCTTTCTCGGGATGGAATTTATCATAATACGCTTTTAAACTCTGCGACCTTATATTCGTTTCTGCTTTTACTTCAATAGGTATAATTGCATCTTCTTTCTGGATCAAAAAATCCTGTTCAAACGTAGCTTTCTCAGTTCCATAATAATATGGTGTGTACGGCGTATCTGAAATCAGCTGCTGCAATACATATTGCTCTGTGAGAGCACCCTTGAATTCTATAAAAATATCATTTCCTTCCAATATAGATTTCGCCGGCAACTCACTTAATGCCCCCCAGCAATCCGACATCCAGCATAAACACTTTATACGCATTCATACTTTGATATGCTTTCAGAGGCATATGTGGTTCATTTACACGATTAACTTTATAAATCAGTCCACAATCAATCAGCCATTGAATTGCTATTTCAAACTCGCTGCTACGAGCCCCCTTTTTTATTTGAGCAAAAAAGAATTTTTTATTTTCTTTTGCCAACTGCATTGCTTTATTTCTTTATTATTTTTAATCTCGGAAGTTCGACAAATTGAAATTAAACTGATAAATAGCAATCAGTCCAAATCGTAAGCAAAAACCGCTTTGTCGAAATTGCGGTTCTTTAAATCTTCATCTGAAATAATCCAAAAGATATTCCACAGACAGCCAACATTGTAATCGTATTGAAGCAATAGATGTGTTTTTTCGTCTACATTCGGAATATTGCCCCCCGTAGGATAACCGAATAATTTGTTTCCGTTATTCGAAAGGTATTCAATATCATAATCTGGAGCGGCTTCTGCAAGACGGTCAAATTGGTTATCGTCAAGCACATATCCAAGGGACTGATAATCTGTGGTGAGTTCAAACTCAACAGCTTTTTCCTCGAAAGCTTCTGTAAAATACTTTGAATAATATGGAACAGGCGGCACAGTTCTCTTTAAATTCGACAGGTCGCCGTTGTACCAAATTACCTTATGAGAATCTGAATTTTCGAGGTCGTCAGCAACGCTTTCAACCCATTTGTTGGTTTGGTGAATTGAGTCGATTTCTCCGCTCCAGAAAAAATACAAAATACCCGTGTGCGGAAGCCTGTTTTCAATATCCAAGTCAGCAATGTCCGCAAGATTGATTTGAGCAACAAGCTGCATTGCTGATTTTTCGTACCGCTCAGTGTCATTTCCACGCTTGCAAGAATAGCCCGACATTGTGGGATATGGAATTTCAGGCGGGAGATCGGGAAAGCCACCGATTTTACTTGTGCCTTTTGCAATTACATTTTCCCCGTTCTTCTCACACATTTTAATAGTATTTTTTCGGTAGTCTTTAATGTCTTCTGCAATATCTGTGTGTCCTTCTTTAATAAGGAATTCAATCAAATCAATTTCGTGCATTTTCATCTCATACCTCCAAATTCCGATTTGTTCTGCGCTTTTTCATGCTCTAACATTCTTTCGTTCTTCCATATATAATTCAGCTATATATGATGGTCCATTGCACCATAGCCTTGTTTCCTCATCATATAATGCTTTCCCTGTCTTGGAACATAAAAAATCTGTTAACACTTCTTTTCTATCCTTGCCTGTTTCCTCAGCAATTTCATCTGTTACCATAGTAATAAGAAGATCTATTGTATAATCCATTTTTTCTTTTGAAATTGTTACTTCAGCCATACCTTCTCACCTTCCACAAATTTCAGACATTCAATAGCCGCTTTTGTTTTGAAACAATACTGATCTTTTAATTTATTAGGCAATAATTGCTTGATACAAAAAGCATCTGCTTCCTTACCCCCTATGGTTCCAAAAGCACCAGCAAGATAGGCAGTAAGTGTAGCATTGGTTGCATCATCCGCAATCTTACCTGCAATAACATCATATTTTTCCATGTCATGTTCAACTTCAACAAATAACTTTTTCTTTCGATGGGCAGCAATACAATGCAACCAATCAACATCCGCTTTTTCAAAAATATGTATTTCAAGTTTTCTGGAAAGTTGTAACTCAAAAGTTGAAATATACCCATAATTCTGATTTTCCTGAATTTTACCTGCTGCCACCGCCTTAACGATTGCAGTTTTTAAAAAATTTGCTGCCTGTTCCTTTGATGTAGTTAAATAGAATCCCTGACCAAAATCTTTTCTTTTAGCACATTGGGTAAGATCTGGTTCTTTTACCTCACAATAGCTTCCATGATAAAAAATAAATCCGTCTTTCAACTCAAGCATTAATTTTTATCCCCTTCCTATCAAGAAATTCTACGATATCTTCAAGTACAGCCTCATCACCTTCACAATGGAAAATACCATAGCCTTTTTCTATATATCCAAGAACATCTACTTTTTTAAATAAGTCAATAATTTGCTCAATTGATAAATGCCATTCTTCTGAAGCAAGTCTAATTAATCTTGTCTGCATAAAGGTAATTTCTGCTTTCTCGCTCATTACGGCCGCCTCCTAACTTACGAATATAGTATCCTTTTTCTTTTCCCTAGTATATCATACCCATATAGAGGTTTTCCATATCATTCATAAATATAAGACTATAACAGATTCGGTTTCGAATCACACAATTGTATATGAAAACAGAATTTCTGAAACAATCTTTATTGCAAATATCCCATTTTATATTTTCATTGTCCTGAGCTTCACATCGTTTTTTTTCTATTTCTCTTAATAATTCTACCTGCAGCTTATCTGCTTGTCCAGCTTGCGGAACATAATTTTTCCAAATATATTTACATTCATCAAAATACTGCTGCTCGTCCTCTTCGCCTATGATCGCATCAATCGTCAAATTGCTTTTTCCTCTTTTGCAATTGAAACAATTATAAATATTCCTCTTCGACTTCTGGTTTCCATCATATTATCCTACTCCTATGGTGCTAAGCCCAACCTCGCTGTTTTCTCATAACAATTCTTTTCACCGTAACAGATTATCCAATACTGTTCCAACCATCATTGAAATTCAGGAACTCCAAAAACTCTCTTCCTCTTAAAATCCACCATAATGAGACAGCGTCTCTGTTGCCAATTCTGTCCCAACTCTCATAGCCTCATAAATATTCCCATTTATCAAATGTGAACATACAAAGCCTGCATGGTAACTATCTCCACAACCTGTAGTATCAATTACTTCTTTAACTTCATTAGCTTGAACAAAATACTTTTCACCATTATGATATGTAACACTTCCTTTATCAGCTAAAGACACATTAAATAGCCCTTTATACTTCTTTGAAAACGCTTCAAATATTGGGAGAATTGATTTCTCTCCACTAATCATGAAATAATCTATATATGGTGCATATTTTTCCATTTCTTTAAAATTACGATATTCTACAAAATCCACTGCCAATCTGAAATTGTTATTCTTTTTTAAATCTATAATTTGTCCAAAACAGCCTGCCCAAAAATGTACAAATACAACATCTGATTTTTTGATAAACTCTAATTCATCATGGTTCAATATCATTTTATCAACAATATCACCCGTCCATGAATCATCTTTGTAATATCTGTCACCGCCGGCTGTAAGATATGTACGATTATTCGCTGTTACTTTATCCTTTTCTACTCTTACGTGGCTTACATCTATTCTCTTATCAGAAATAGAATCCATAATAAATTTTGCGTAAGAATCCTGTCCAACCGCACCCAATATTGAAACATTGAACTCCTCAAATTTTGATGCATGGGCTGCAAAATTAAGGGCTTCACCGCCAGCATATAGTTCATCAGTTCCATCAAAAACATCTACACATAAACACGGAAGTGCTACTAAATTTATCATTCTTTATACCTCTAAAATTTCTAATTTTTCTGTTTTATCAACTTAATTCTATCATAATATAAAATGACTTCCGGCAGGGTTGTCAAAATTTAAAAAACCAGAAAAGCTTCCCCCCATATGGATTTTTCTTACTGAGCAACCATGCTGAAACTGCATGTAATAATAAAAATGCACCGCTTATGATCGTCATTACCAGTTCAAACTGTGATAAGACCGACATAGAATTATCATTCTTCGGCATACCGGCCGCAAAGAAAATCAAAGCATCTACAAGTGCTAAAATCTCAGCCGTATAGAACGCATTCACCGATTTGTTTTTCATTTTTATCTCCTTATCACTACTCCATGGTTTATTACTGAAAATGCGAATTGTTCAACTTTGTTCAAACTCAAATACATTAAGTCCTGTTTCTCCATCATAAACTCTTTCAACTTTTCCATTAATTATCGTAATTACCAGCTCACAGATTGCACTGACAACCGCTCTGTTCAAATGTCCTCCAAACACTGCGCCTTTCTCGTTTCCGGCACTCATATGAAGGTGTGCACAATATTCGCCATTCATTGTACTGATCGTACCTGTCAGCGATGTGATTTCATAATATCCTTTAAAGCTGTTTGAGAAATATTTCTTCTCATCCGTCTTATATACTCCGACCGTGAAATCATTGACAGCTCCAATCGCATTAATACTGGCAAGTTTTATATTCTCATTTATGGCAATTGCTTTCAGTTGTTCTAATATCTCCTCCCCTTTGTCAATCCTTGCTATTATTATATTGTCAAATTTTTTGTATTCCATTTTATTTCTCCATTCTACTTCAAATATGTATCCATAAGTACAACAATTGCAGGTTCATCATCAAATGCTCCTAAATGCATTATTCTTTTCATATTTATCTTTACTCTACATGATGATAAATTTTCAATCTTTGTGCCTCATTTGCCTCAAATCCAAACTTTTCATAAAATGGAATCTTATCAGGGACTGCACATAATTCCACAAAAATGTCTGTACCTTTAACTCCATTGTCATTTATGAATCTTCTTAATTCATTTATTAACATCTTTCCGATACCTTTTCCCTGATATTCAGGTCTGACAACAACATCCTTAATATAGTAATTAAGTCCCATATCACCATTCATTCTTGCCATAGCAACAATGAAATCTCCATCCCATACAGAAACTCTGAATAAAGTATGTTTCATTGCTAACCTTGTCTGTTCAAGAGACGGTCCATCTCCCCATACCGTTTCCCACAATTCAATAAATTGTTCTGCTGTTAATTCATTATATTTCACTATTAAATTTAACATAAGATATTTCCCTCCAATACTGTTCTTTAACTATTGTTATTCACAACTAGGGAATTATCTTAATTTTTCCCACTTCGCAAATATATCATATCCACCAATTGTACGCCATCTTCATATATTGGATGGTCGTAATTATCTGTAAAAAAATGTGGTACGCTATGCGAACAGGCAAAACCACACTCTATGATCTTCATCAATATCACCCCTCCAAATCCATCACCATACACGAATCAGATGCTTTAAACCCTAACGATTCATACAACGGTCTTCCCATCTCTGTTGCATCCAGGCTTATTTCTGTCACACCATTTTCTTTTGCCTCATCAATCAAAATCTCAACCATTTTCTTAGAAATTCCTCTTCTTCTATAATCTGCACGAGTATAGACATTCATTAAATGCGCCCGATTACCTGTTGGATGCGAAAAGGTTGGCATAATCCATGTATAGGATAAGCTTGCACATCCTACAAGAGTTTCTCCATCAGACGCAATAACCGTAGTCTGTTCCCCTGACTCAAAATATCTTCTGCTCTCAAAGATAAAATTCTCGTCATATTCATACTCACCGGACAAGCCATTCACTTCTCTAAACATTTCAAGTCTCAGCTTCATCAGAATTTTCATATCAGCTTTTGTAGTCTTTCTGTATATAATCTTGTTCATTTCCTACCTCCCTTAACAATCTATCCAACAGCATCTACCGATTATTTATAAACATTTTAAAATTTCATCTCTTACAAACGTGTAAATTGATTTTAATCACTCAAATTCTTTTATATCATTCCAACTTCTTTCCTTTATTAATTGCTGTATAATTTTAGTTGAATTCTCCAGCTTTTTCTAAGTGCCACATACGAAATCAGAAAGTTTGCAAGCCAGCCGGCCGGTACAGCAAGCCAGACAAACGCAATACCGAAACGGGGTGCAAAAATCAATGCAACCGACAAGCGTATCGCAAGGTTTACCATATTTGCAATGAGAAACGGACGCATAATTCCAAGTCCGCGAAGGACTCCGTCAGTTGCCATCTTAATACCCATAAAAATGAAAAAATAACCAAGCCATCTCATATAATCACCAGACACCTGATACGCCAAAGCAGTTCCATCTTTACCAAGAAATAGCGAAGAAATTTGTGTGTGCAGTGTTTCAATGACTACAAAAGCAAGCACTGCAAAACATACATCCAACACCAACGCAGCATGATATCCTTTTTTGATACGTTCAATTTTCTTTGCACCATAGTTCTGGGAAACGTATGGTGAAACTGCATTACCAATGGATACGAATATCAATGAAAAAACATTCTCTACTCTCATCGTTGCTGCATAACCTGCAAGCGCCTGCGTGCCGAATGGATTTACAACAGCCTGTACGATCATCATACCAATTGACACTGTAGACTGCTGCAGAACAGACGGAACGGCAATTTGAAGCATAGAAGATAGTTCCTGCCTGTCAAACCAGTTAAAGGGACTTTTATATCGACGCATCCGGCTAAAGAAAATCAAAAGCGAGAACACGGCGGAAATTCCCTGTGCAATAAGAGTTGCGAGAGCGGCACCGAACACACCCAGACCAAGACCGGCCACCAGCCAAAAGTCCATAAAAATATTCAAAATAGAAGAAACTATCAAAAGGCCTAACGGAATCTTCGATTCACCGATTGAGTTAAACATCGTTGAAAGAATGTTATACATAAACAGAAACGGAAATCCCACAAAATAAACGCGAAGGTACAACACTGCTTCCTCCAGTATATCAGCAGGTGTTTGTAATGCAGTCATCATAAAACGAGAAAAACAAAAACCGAAGATACCCAAAAGTACGCTTAAAATCAAAAAACTGATCAAGGATGTTGATACAATTGTTTTCATTTTGCTATAATTTTGGGCTCCAAAATAGCGACTTACGAGCACTCCCGCCCCTACCCCGGCACCAAGTGCTATACAGATAAAAACATTTGTCAGTGCGGCACAGGCGCCAACTGCCGCAAGTGCAGGAGCACCGACATACTGACCAACAATGATTGAATCTGCCATATTGTATACCTGTTGAAAGAAGCTGCCCAGAATCATAGGCATTGCAAATACAGTCAGTGCTTTAATAGGGGCATCTGTAATTAAATATTCATCTTTTGACATTATCATTTTCCTCCATAAAACGTAAAACATTACAAAATCAGAGCTAACGCGGCCAATACAATGTTATTGCATACAGTCAACTTGCTTTTTTCTGTATTTTAACGGAGAAACTCCGTATGTTTTTTTAAAACTTCTGATAAAATAGCTTATATTTTGATAACCGCTCCGCATTGCTGCCTCTGTAACAGAAATATCGGTGTCTTGCAACAGCTGTTTTGCATACTCTAACCGTAAATACGCCACATATTGTGAAAGTGTAATATGAAAATGCTCCTTAAAATATCTGGATATATATTTTTCAGAAAGATGAAATTGCTCCCCAAATTCTCTTAATGATATTTTTCCTGTAAAATTCTGCTGTATATACGAGACCATTTCTTTTTCTACAATATTTCTACCACTTGTGTTATTTTCTACTATAAATCCCTTTTCCCACATTTCAAGAATAAATTGTAAAAGAATTATTTTGGTCTTTATCTGCGTCGCTATGTTCAACTCTCTTTCACTCTTTTTTGTTTTATATATCTCAATTAACTGCTCACACAATTCTTTTATCGTATCTTTTACACTGGGACTAATCATCAGACGACCACTGTCTAATGGTTCAAGTAATCTATCATCTAGTATATCATCTGTATAAAATGATATATATTTCAATGGGAAAAGAAAAGTAAAATAATCTACAGTATCGGTCTTTGAACCCATAAAATGCAGATTGCCCGGTGATACAACGAGGCATCCCCGGGTTTCCCGATATAGTTCTCTCCTGATATATTTACAGTCAAAAAGCCACTTTTTACATATATAATTTCGAATTCATCATGCCAATGTACCGGTATCTGAAAGGACTGCCCCGCATTCTCTATGTGATATGTACTGAACGGATCATCCTTTGTACCATGTGGTTTATTTTCCTTTAATTCAAAATACATAATCTCTCCTATAGTTCTATAAGACTCTTACTTTTCCATTTTCCGCTTTTCCATCGAAGCACCATTCCAACAGCTCTCACACATTCATCACCTGCCATGGCAATATATGCTCCTACCGCCAGAAAGCCCAAATGTATTCCAAGAAAATATGTACCGCCAACCGCAAACAGATACATGAAAATTGCACCCATTATAACCGGAAAAACTGCATCTCCACTGGTTTTTAACGCCTGACTATACACAAGATTTGTCACCCTTCCAAGTTCAAGGAATATATCTATTATTAACAATTTTACAACAAGACTTATCATCTGTGCATCATCCGTAAATATATGCACTATAATGTGTCCGGACAGTGCAAATGTCACAGAGAAGCATGTGGCTATTACAAGGCCATATATCTCTGCTTTTTTTATACCCCTGTCACATTCTTCAAACTCCTTTGCTCCGATTCTCCAGCCTGTCATAATAGCATTAGCCTGTGCCAGTGCAGCTCCTGCACAATATGAGAAATTTGCTATCTGCATAGCATACGAACGAGCTGTGACATTCATTCCGTTCGCATCCATCTGATTCATAAAACGCACTATAAATGTCATTGCTATATTATAAAGTGCTGTTTCAAATGCAGAAGGAAAACCTATTTTAACAATCTGCGCAAGTATCTTTCGCGGCAAAATACGATCAGGGCTTTGTTTTGCTTTTATAAGTACAGCGCCCATCACCGCTACAATAACAAGATTTACAACCCTTGAAATAACCGTGGCAACGGCAACTCCCATTACTCCCCAGTTAAATACAAATAAGAATACCGAATTTAGTATTATATTAAGAACATTTCCAACAATAGTTCCCATCAGGGAATGCTTTGTATATCCAAATACTCTCAAATAGCTGGAAAAAATAGGAATAAGCGCATTTAAAAAACATGTTCCACCAACAATTTTGAGGTATGTTTCAGCCGGTTCAAACAAAGCAGGAGCAATACTTACTATTTTAAGTATTCTGCCGGAAAAAAAGGCAAGAACAACAGACATCAGAATACCTATGAACGCATTAAACATAAGTCCAAGCTGTCTGGCCTGATATGCTATCCCGGGTCTTCCCGCTCCGATATTTTGTGACATAACAGCTATCATACCCGATGATATCACTCCAAACATAACAATGAAAACACCTATATAAGTATTTGCTGTTCCCACTGCTCCCACAGCCTGATCACTTACAGATGATAACATAAGTGTATCAACCATCCCTGAAAGCATATAGAATAAAGTTTCCAGGCATATTGGCACAGATAATTGCGATAATGTTTTCCTTTCAACCATCATGTTTTCTCCTTACATACAAATATAACATATATTATCAATAATACGATATATCTTTCTGTGTTTCTTGTATAATATCAAACAAAAATGGCACTATTTCTACTATTTCACGCAATAATCTATCAAAAATGTTAATCGAATCGTTGACATTAAGACTATTTATTTTAACGAAACGAGATTTGTATTCTATTCGTTTCCTATATTTTTTCCTCTTTTTTCTTTTTTTGCCTTACGAAAAGGAATGCGCATAAGCCTGCAAATATAACGACTACAGCTATAAGTATCAGC
This sequence comes from Clostridium sp. AM46-21, assembly GCF_003480025.1. Classification (NCBI taxonomy): domain Bacteria; kingdom Bacillati; phylum Bacillota; class Clostridia; order Eubacteriales; family Clostridiaceae; genus Clostridium; species Clostridium sp. AM46-21. The sequence goes on along the minus strand of NZ_QUIB01000001.1, from coordinate 91,065 downwards.
AATACCGGAATCCGGCAGACGCTCGAAGAGATAAGCTTAAGTCCCTGATAAAGTGTATACACACCAAATGTCGAGAATATCACAAATGCCAGTGTATTAAGTAGTCCATCCGGAGTTTTGCTCTTTAAGAGATAACCGACCAGCATACCAAGAATGTCCGCTGCAAATAGTCCGAGGGAACAACCGATCCATACAATAAGTGCTGCCCCCATACCTTCATTCGCACCAAATGTTATAGCGGTAAGCTGAGTCTTATCTCCAAGCTCAGCTACAAAAAGTACAGAAAACAGCCAATGGCGCAAACTTGATCTTTGATCTTCCGTTTTCTTCTTCCTCTTCGTCGCCATCTGAAATCGTTGATGCTGCGAAGTAAAGAAATGCAAGTGCTGCAATATTCTTAATGAGCCATTCCGGAACAAATTCGCTGACAAGTCCACCTGCAAGAACCGCCAGACCATTCAGTACAAGAATTGCGGCAGCAGTTCCTATTATGATATCTTTTAATTTGTACTTAGACGTAAGAGCAATCAACATAAGCTGTGTCTTGTCTCCCATCTCCGCTATGAATTCCGTAAAAAATACCTTTAAAAATAATATCATTTGTTATACCCACATTTATCTTATAACAATATAAACTGCATATACTGCATAGAGAGCAACCATACACAAACCTTCGATTCTTCCGATTTTCTTCTTTGTCCCTGCAAATATCCATACACACACAGTAAATGCAACCAGTACACACAGATCAATAATATTCTCTCTGATTATACTGATCGGACTGATCACTGATGCAATACCAAGTACCATAAGTATGTTAAATATATTTGAACCGATCGCGTTACCAAGCGCCATATCAACTTCATTCTTTCTGGCTGCAACAATTGAGGTCACAAGCTCCGGGAGTGACGTGCCTATCGAAACGATTGTAAGTCCGATCAGTGTCTGACTCATTCCGAGATCACTTGCAATTCTTGATGCCGCATCAACGGTCACATCCCCTCCGACTGCAATCGCTATTGCTCCGCCAACGATAAACAGAATACTGACCGGAACGGATACAAGCTTAATTTCCTCATCCGAGCCACCTTCAATCTCAACTTTCTTTCCTTCTTTGTTGGCCTTTAATGCAATCCTGATCATGTAAAAAATGTATCCTGCAAATAAACCAATAAATATAGCACCATCCATATGTCCCAGCGTCATGCCTGTTTTGTCTCCAAGACCGATTATTCCTAAAAGCATTAAGAGTCCGGCACATATAAGTGAAAGCGGAATATCTCTCTTTATCGTTTCCCCTGCAACATTTACTGTGGCTAATATTGCACATACTCCAATAACAACCATCAGATTAAAAATATTAGAACCAACTACATTACTAACTGCAAGTTCATTATTGCCTGCTATTGATGCTGATACACTGACCGCTGTCTCCGGAAGCGATGTTCCCATCGCAACAATTGTAAGTCCAATAATTATAGATGGAACATGCAGTCTCTTTGCTACACTCGAGCTTCCCTCTACAAAAAAATCCGCTCCTTTGATCAGCAGTACAAAACCGATCACAAGAATTACAATTACAAGAGCAAATGGGGCGTTGTTAATGAATTTTTCCATATTATTCTCCTTTTTCTCTATCCATACCAGTGCCGTCAGCCGAACTGTCTGCTACTATAAAGTATGTCCGACAGATTAAAAAAGACTCATGTATATCAATTATCCGCCGGTGTATATTACACAAGCTGTTAATCGATATACATGAGTCTCATTATTTAAGATTTGCCAGATTATACTCTCTTATTATAATCAGAATGTTGACAAATCACACTTTCGCGCTAACTACTCCCTCATGGAATATTAAGTTACTCGATAAATATTATCAAATGTAACCATGTGTGTCAACATCTTATTCTAGAAATATTTTTTCTTTACAAATCAGCTACGCTCCACGCATTTAATGTCTTTAAAATGATTTCAAGTGTATCTTCTCTTGCTTTCTGACATTCCTGTGGATATTTCTTCTCTCTTGGGAGCGCACCATTATTTACCGGAAAATATCCGAGATTATGACTGCCAGTCTCTGAATTGATGTGTTTGAAGCCGTAGCTGAAGTTCTCCCGCTTTAACCGTGCTGTCAATAATTCTGCATCATGCTTTGCCGGAACAGATTCATCATGTGTAGAGGTAAGAAAAAGAATATCTCCACAGATCTTTTCTACCGGTATCTCATTCTCAATCGTTCCCTCTTTCTCCCATTCCTCAAAAAAGTACAACAGCCGCACATGATGTTCCTTTATACATTTTTTCAGGAAGTTGGAGAACATATGCTTATTTGAAACATAAGGGAAATCATTTCCACGATATGAAACCATAGCCTTACATGGATCTGCATCTGCCTTACCACTGCCCTGCATAATATGTCCAAAGGAAGATGCAGCTATAACAAGACTGATATCCGGAACAACTGATGCAGCAAGCAACGCCATTCCTGCGCCTTTGGAATTACCATACATACCAAAATGCCTAAATCTGCCATCTCCATACTCTTTCATACGGTCAACCGCAGTCTGAAACATCTCCAAAGGAATTGCCCGCATCTGATCCGGCTGTCCGGGTGCGCCATAATAAGTCATGGCAAGAACTGAATACCCTTTCCCTGAAAATAACTCCGCGTACTTCTCAGGCAGTTCCAATCCCTTAAGTCCCTGAATAACGATCAGTAGCCTGTCATCCTTATTTTCTACCTCATATAAAACTCCCTCAAATCCATCGTTCAGATATGTATATCTCTGTTTTTTCATAGCTGTCTAACTCCTCTCCTTTATTAAAGCACCTGTATCATTATCTCAAACAATTCCGGTTTCAGCAGAACCAGTCCTGCATGGCCTAATTTAGGCAGTACTTCAAATTCTGTCTGTGGAAATTGACGTTTCACATATTCAATATCCTTTTTTCTCTTTTTTTCCTCATCCTTTGTGTACCAGTAGTGAAGCTTCGTATCTATTTGAGGAACTGGTTCGGGAACTTTATAATTATTGCAGGAATCAAATGTCCGCCATAATGTCTTTCTGCTGCAATGCTTTAAAACATCTGGCACGTACTGCAGATCTTCCTTCGTATAATCATCTGTTGCAAATGCCTTTTTCAATAAACCCACTCCGCCTGCTCTTCCGATCATCATCATAAGATAATCTTTCAATGCAATAAAACGTGTCACGATCCATGGAAGCTGACGACTTTGTATTTTTCACATTCATATGGCGCACAATTTCGCCAGAACATAAAAATTGAAAACATCAAGTTAGTCATTTCTAATCCATGTCATTATAGCACACTGCTCATAAAAGTGGAAAATAAATATTAACTCTCTCTATAGGCTTCTTTTCACCTCTGCGATCCAATCATTAATTTTGTTCTCTGCTGTTTGCAGTACCGGACCGCCTTGTGAGTCAAATTTGATCTCCATTGGCTTTATGATCTCTGCACCTTGACAGATCTTTCTGAGATCACGTTCACTGTTCCCAAGTCCGCTGCCCTCATGTGTCATAAGTGCCATTACCTTTTCTCTCACACCTGCCGGGGAACATTTCTATCGAAAAAAGTCTTGTCATTACCAGTGACATAGCCCAGATGCTCAGAGAAACAAAACGTATTGCTGCTAACGACAATAAACTATTAAGAATCGGCTATTATAAGGGATATAACGGAAATGAATTATCTAAAGCAATTTCTTTATTTTCAGAAAAATATCCCGGCTGTTGATGTTCAGATCTCTGTCGGAAGTCATGAAGAATTATATCACGCTATGGAAAATGGCGTAATCGATCTTTCTTTAAATGACCGGCGCCGTGCATTCTCCGATGCATATAACAATATGGTTCTTGCTGAGAGCACACTCTACATTGAAATATCCACGAAAAATCCACTCAGCAAATTGCATGGCCTGGAAATCATCGATCTGAAAAAAACTCCATGCATCCTCGTCATGAATCAGACCAGTCAAAAGGAAGAACAGGAATACTAGGAAACAATCATCGGACTGCATGGAGAATTTCTCTTTGCCGATACAATACAGGAAGCACGGCTCAAGATCGTAACCGGACAGGGTTATATGCCTGTAGATGTGATCGGTGAGCAGAGCTGGTTTAACACTACTGTATCCAGGCTTCCGCTCACCCGAAATGGCGAATCCGTAAAAAAGTGGAATATAAAGTGTGTAAATTGTTGCTTATAACCTACGCACTTTATATTCCATTTAAAAGCTCCCGTTTTTATTTCTTTACAATTTTAACCTTGTTTCCCTGTCCTTTATTTTTAAGGATCTTCTTATATGCTTTTAATTTCTTAGATGGCACTTTGATCTTTGCATTTGCTTTTATTCCCTTATATGCATTCTTGCCGACACTCTTTAATTTTGTTGTCTTTACAGTTATCGTAGATAACTTCTTACATTTCTGGAATGCAGATGCTCCGATCGTCTTTACATTTCCTCCCATCGTTACGCTCTTTACTTTAGTCTTATTGTACAGCGCTTTCTTTGCGATTGAAGTTACCTTAAAGGTCTTTCCACCAAGCTTCACAGTCTTTGGAATCACTACTTTTGTGGTCTTTGTACTCTTTATACCTGCAAAGGCAACTTCAGAACCACTGGTAAACTTATACTTATATGCACCAGATGTTACTGTTGTTCCTTTCTTTGCATATATTATAAAGTTCTTGGTTATGCCTCCGGTATATTTGCCTTTTCCCTTGATGATCACGGATGCTTTTCCAATATTCTTATTCTTCTTATAGGTAACTGTATAATCAGTTCCTGCCTCCAATTTCTTTCCAGCAAAAGTTACAGATTTTACCAAAGGCTTCTTCGCCTTTCCGTTATAAGCATATTTTGTTGTATCCAAAGTAACAGCTGTCTTTGCATTTGTCAGCTTATAGGAGCTCGCTGGAACAGCGATCACTACCTTTATTGTCGGAGATGCCAGATAGTTCTCTGTCTCTGCATATCGTACATAATAATTACCTGCTGCAAGCCCACTCACCATTGTGCCTGATGTTACACTGACCCAATGGACCTCATCTGTACTGTATTCCATTACTGTCGTCAGCTTATCGATTGCTCCGTCCTTTGCCCCTGCCTTACTTACATTTATGGCAGTCAGCCTTGCTGGCGCTGCTTTGGCTGCTTTCTCGATTTTAAACTGTACCTGTGTCTCATCATGATATATGCCCATACCTGTAATCGTAACAACTGCATTTCCGGCATTTATGTTATCTGCATAAGCAACCGTATAATCTTTATCTTTTGCCAGTGTCTGTCCGGCATAGGTCACAAATACCTCCGGCTCCTTTGCTTTTTTGTCATAGGTATATGTTGTCGGATTCAGTGTAACAGATACCTCTGTATCAGTCATTCTGCGATAACGAAGTTCTGCACTTTGAGCGATCTCTCCACTAGGGTCATTGATTGTATTTCTGTCTGCTGTATCTGTCGGATATTTTTTTCTCCGTACAAGTGAATAACCGTCTGGCAGAAATTCCTGAATGGAACCCAGACTCTCTTCCAGTGTATTCTGACCATAATTTCCGATTCCATCCCCCACATTGTTTAATACCAGTTTTGAAGTTTTATCCATTGTAAGCTTCTCCAACCAGCATTGCTCGGAACTGTTATTTCCTGCTACCGTAACTTCACTTTCTTCGAGCACTACTCCACTATTTGTCATCCATTGCAAATTTCCAAGTCTTGCCTTTGCATTCTGGAAAGTCAATACTTTAGTAAGCCTGGTACCAGTATTTTCAATCTTGCCTTTGTAGTTACCATTTATAATTGTAAGGTCATTTTCTGCGGCAAGTGTACCAATCGCTAACGTATGTCCATTCAGATCAAGTGTCACAGCTTTCGCCTCATCAATCGCCACATATCTTCCGTTTGCATACACATCCCGGATAAGTTTTATGGTATCTCCATCCTCTAAGTATCTCAGATCATTATATGCTCCCCCTCCGCCAAGATCACCATTCAGCATCCTCTTTGAAGTTCCATCTGCTCCTATCAGCTCTGCATATTCAATATTGGATGTTTCACACACCATACAGCGACCGGAATATCCTAATATAATCGGATGTTCACAATTATCTGCATAATATATCTGACCGGTTGCCGTCATCTGTACCCATTTTTTCTCTCCATCTTCATACGATACTGTATTATTCCGGGTCTGCAATGTCCCTCCAAGGAGCGGTATAGTATTGGAATCAGTACTTCCACTTCTGCTTATCGAAATCTCGTTTTCTGATGTATTCAGTATAATGGTGCTTCCCCCTATGACCGGATATCCCCCTGCTCCGGTAAGGGTAATCCCATATTGAGCTTGAAGCTCTGCATTACCAGCAATTACTGCATTATTTGCACTCATCATGGATATTCTTTCTGCATTGATCTTCGCATTTTCTTCGATTAAAGCAGCATTACCATTTGCCTGTAACAGAACAGTTGTCGCAGGTGCATTGATTTCTGTATTTCCGGTTGATACAACACCCTCTTCACTGGTTACTTTTACATAACCGCTGCCTGTTGTATCTATCTTAAGATTACCATTTACTGCGGTCTTCTGGACATTCATCTCTACACCACTTTGGGTTTCTACCTTAAGATTACCTTCTGCTATTGCTTCTCCAATAAACAATATACTCCGATTCGAAGTAGTTCCATTTGATGACAGATAAATATCTTTTGCTTTGAAAAAGGCTTCTGATGCATTAATATTACTGCCATTAATTAAATCCAAATAATTACGGTTGTCTGTTTTTATCAAGCTGATTTCTCCGTTTTGTGCATCCGTTGCCTCTATCATATGCTTCACCGTTCCGTCCGACAGGTATAAGCCAAAATCATTTGCCTCAAGCTTAACAGAGCCGGCATATATGAATGCATCACCGACCATTGCATCATTACTATTAAGTGCTATTTCTCCGGTGGTTTTTAAATCTACCAAAGAAAGTCCTTTTATAAGAGCATTTCCGCCATATCCGTTAAGCACAATATTTCCAGTATACTCATCCGTAATAAGGGATGAATCCTCAGTTCCGGCAATCAATGCTTTCGTATCTTCACTGTTTGCTAAATAGAATCTGCCCGACCCTTTCAGCGTCAGGGTTCCGTTTTCAATTTTCAGGATTTCTGTTGAACTTCCTCCATTTGAATATATCCTTACATTCCCATATACTTCTATAACGCCGGCATCATAATAGATATATACCTCAGGAAGCGAATCCGGGGCACACTCACTCATCGTTCCGCTTCCTCTGCTTCCTCCAAATTCATAATATTTACCATCCTGCAGTTCGGTTCCGTTTATGGATACCTTTAAAGTCTCCGCATGTACCAGACCCATACCCTGCGTTCCAATAAATACAGCCGTCACCATCAGCAGTACTGCTGCCAACATTCCAAACACTTTCTTTTTTAATTTCATAGATTACCTCCCCATATTTGATTTTTAGATTTGAATTATGATTACCCACCTTTTTCTCTTTATAGCATTCTTGTTTAAACAGTGTCAACCCATACAGGCTAAATCACTGAAGAAATCCTGTTAAAAACGGCATAATTTCACGCAGGTTGACACTGTTATGTCGTTGTCTACTACAGAAAACGACAGTGGTCTCAGACTACTGTCCATCCAAGCCACTGCCGAATTTACAACTTCTTTCTATTTACTTTTATTTAACTGTTACCTTTACTTTCTTAGCGCATCCATTTACTGCATAGATATATACATAACAGGTGCCTTTTCCTTTTGCTGTGATCTTACCATCTTTGGATACAGTTGCTACCTTTTTATTTGATGTGTCATATCTGAATTTTGCTGTATGACCAAAGAGTGGAAGTTTATTATTCTTTTTAATAATAGTTGCTTTTATCTTAGCTGTTTTTCCCTTTTTCAGGCTGTAAGCGGATTTCTTTGTCTGAATCTTCTTGACATCTGTTACAGTCGTATTCTTCTTGCCAACCGCATGACCTGTAATGGATTTTCCGATGGTCACTTTCTTGCCGGCAACCTTCTTATATGCAACTACATAACATTTTACATTATCTTTCTGATTTACAGCCTTCTTATCCAGCTTATTGATCGTCACAGATAAGGTCTTTGCAGATTTTACAGACTTAACAACGGTGTATTTTCCCTTCTTACAATATGCCATATATACATCATATCCATCTGCTTTTGCAACCTTGCCCCATGTTACTTTAATCGACTTTCCTGTAGTGATATTGAACTTGGAGCTTAATGCCTGATCGTTTGCTTTTGTCCGTTTTGCTTTTACCACCGGTTTTGTCGGCTCCGGATCTGATGGTGTGGACTGCTTCACCATCCACTTAGCATAAAGAATTGTATTTCCTGTTAATGCTTTACCCGGCACAGCCGCCTTTGTGAGTGCCTCGTCTGTGTACCAGCCTGCAAATTCATATTCAGCTTTACTTGTTGTTGGAAGCACATCCGGGAGCTTCTTCTGGTGTACAGCTTCAGTTACTTCACTTCCGCCATTTGTGTTATATGTGATCTTATATCCAAGGTTATCATTCTCGATAACTGTATATGGAACATTTCTCTCTAATGGACTATTTGAATTTGTTGTATACCAATTAAAATCTGCATATCCAACATCATCTTTATGGTTTTTATGCTCATCCGTCTGCTTAACCTCATAACACTTCTGATCTCCATCACTGATTCCTACATCTATATTATCCGGATCAGAGTCAGCAGATGTGATCCAGATCATATGACATTTCCTACATACAGTGATCCATTTATTAGGCGATAACTGATTACCAAAATAAATCTTGTCTCCGACCTGCACTTCATCTGCTTTTAATACTGTATTTGACGCATCTACGATATCTGCCGCAGCTTTCTTGTCTGCATCTACATACTTACAGATTGAACATGTATATCTGGCTTCACCTGCAGTTCCATAAGAATGTTCCTGGAAATCTTCCTTCAAATCACTATGTTCACAGGTTGCCGCATGCCAATGACCATACTTATTACTTTCCCATAAATGAGAAAACTTATGCGTATGCTCTGTCCATTTCGCATACAGCGTTATGTCTTTAACCACTGTAGAACCTGCCCACACTTTTTCTGTAAGTGCTTCGTCCTTATACCAGCCTGCAAATTCATATCCCTCTTTAGTAGGAACCGGTAAGTCTTTTGGAATATTAGTCTGTTTTTCAGCCTTTGCAACCTCACTTCCACCATTTGTATTATATGTGATCGTATACCCAAGTGTTCCATTTTCCATAATCGTATATGGTGTATCAAATGAAACCGGAGTTTTTATATATGTTGTATTCGTTGTTGCAAAATACCAGTTAAACCAAGCCCAACCAACAGAACTTGCATGATCTTTATGTTCCTCTGTTTTCTTCATCTCTACACTTATATGGTCAGCATTATATGCAATCCAGACCATATGACATGTTGTACATACTGCTACCTCAGGATTTGATGTAGTCTGAACTCCTCTGTAAACCGTATCCCCTACCTGTAGAGTCGTAGGATCAATCGTTCCTGACCTGTATTCTGTTGCATTTACTTTCATTGTTCCCATGCCTACAAACATAACAATGCCAACCAGCAAGGCCGTCAGGATGCCTGTAACTTTGTTTTCTTTTAGTCGTCTTACCATATTTTCTTATCCCCTTTCATTCATCTGAATACAACACATAATACAACATATAGTATGATTATATCTGCATGTCTCATTATGTTGTTCCAAATAAGTTATTTTCTGGTATTGTACCATAATCATTTCCCCATACCGGATTCTGTGCACGAAATGTCTGAAAAACGGCATGAAATGTTTTACTGGGTTTGAAAATACAGTCTATGCGTATGCAAAAAAAAGAAAGATAGCATGCCACTATCATGTATCTTACACGATAATAAACAATACTATCTTCCTTTTTATTCTCTATTTGAACTTTATGAATGATATTTTATTTTTACATCATACCCATTCCGCCGCCCATACCTGCACCTGCCGGCATAGCTGGAGCATCTTCCTTAATATCAGCTACAACAGATTCTGTTGTCAGTAATGTAGATGCTACGGATGTTGCGTTCTGTAAAGCACTTCTTGTAACCTTAACAGGATCGATGATACCTGCTTCGATCATATCTACATACTTCTCATTGTATGCATCAAAACCGATACCCGGCTGTGATTCTTTGATCTTATTGATGATAACAGAGCCTTCCAGACCGGCATTTGCTGAAATGTGGAATAACGGAGCTTCCATAGCCTTAAGAACTACCTTAGCACCTGTCTTCTCATCGCCTTCAAGTTCTGCAACCAGTTCTGCAACCTTCTTAGCTGCATGAATATATGCTGATCCACCACCTGCGATGATGCCTTCTTCAACAGCAGCTCTGGTAGCATTTAATGCATCTTCCATACGGAGCTTAGCTTCCTTCATCTCTGTCTCAGTAGCTGCACCAACACGGATAACTGCTACACCACCTGCAAGCTTTGCAAGTCTTTCCTGAAGCTTCTCTTTATCGAATTCAGATGTTGTCTCTTCAAGCTGAGCCTTGATAACATTTACTCTGCCCTGAATATCTTCCTTTGTTCCGAAACCATCTACGATAACCGTATTCTCTTTTGTTACCTTTACGCTCTTAGCACGACCAAGGTCATCTAATGTCGTATCCTTTAAGTCATAACCAAGTTCTTCTGAGATAACTTTACCATTTGTAAGGATAGCAATATCCTGTAACATTTCTTTTCTTCTGTCACCATAACCAGGAGCCTTAACAGCTACAACCTGGAATGTACCTCTTAACTTATTTACGATTAATGTTGTAAGTGCTTCGCCTTCTACATCTTCAGCAATGATCAAAAGCTTCTGACCACCCTGTACGATCTGCTCAAGTACCGGAAGGATATCCTGGATATTTGAAATCTTCTTATCTGTGATCAGGATGTATGGATTATCAAGCTCTGCAACCATCTTCTCCATATCAGTTGACATGTAAGCTGAAATATATCCTCTGTCGAACTGCATACCTTCTACGAGGTCAAGCTCTGTCTTCATGGACTTGGACTCTTCAATCGTGATAACACCATCATTTGATACCTTTTCCATAGCATCTGCAACCATCTGACCTACTTCATCATCACCGGCTGAAATAGATGCAACTCTTGCGATCTGCTCTTTGCCGTTGATTGTCTGGCTCATCTCTGAGATTGCTTCTACAGCCTTATCACAAGCCTTCTTCATACCCTTTCTGAGGATGATTGGATTTGCGCCTGCTGCAAGGTTTTTCATACCTTCATTGATCATTGCCTGAGCAAGAACAGTAGCTGTTGTAGTACCATCACCTGCAACATCATTTGTCTTTGTTGCTACTTCTTTAACGATCTGAGCACCCATGTTCTCAAATGCATCTTCCAGCTCTATATCCTTTGCAATTGTAACACCATCATTTGTGATAAGTGGTGAACCATATGACTTTGCAAGAACTACATTTCTTCCTTTTGGTCCAAGTGTTACTCTTACTGTATCTGCTAACTGATTTACGCCTGCTTCAAGAGCCTTTCTGGCTTCTGCTCCGTATTTAATTTCCTTTGCCATTTCTTTCTACCTCCAACTGTTTTTCTGCTATCTGATTATTCACTTACAACTGCAAGAATGTCACTCTGTTTTACGATGATATATTCATCATCACCGAGCTTAACTTCTGTTCCTGCGTATTTAGAATAAATAACTCTGTCTCCTGCCTTTACTTCCATAGGAACCTTAACGCCATCGACAACAGCTCCGGGACCAACTTCTACAACATCTGCATACTGTGGCTTCTCTTTTGCCTGCCCCGGTAATACAATACCTGATTTTGTTGTCTCTTCTGCTACGGACTGTTTTAATACAACTCTGTCTCCTAATGGTACTAATTTCATAATATATATTCCTCCTAACATATTAAATCCGTTCTTATCTGCCTTATGTGCTCCGGCAGTTCCTAGCACTCATATCTCTCGAGTGCTAACACAATTATTATTGTATTCATTTTGTGGAAAAAATCAACCCCTAAAATGATAAAAAATATATTAAATGGACAAGGTCTCTTACATTATATGAAATATACCCTGAATTCAGAACGAAAACCGGCGATTTTGATTTGTAAATTCAGGTGTTGCATGATATGCTTCTAATACAGGAATCAAACCGATGATTTCTGACATGATACAGGATAACGCCTGTTCAAAGGCTGCTATCCAAATGATATATAGAAATGGAGAATACTATGGCTGAACAATTATACACAATACCTGTCAACGATGCCTTTCATGCAGACTGTGAATGTCCTCTCTGTCAGATGCAGAAAACGCTGGAGGAACATGCCATCGAATATACGATGGGACCAAGCTATATGGAAGACGATAATCGTGCTATGACAGATAAAATGGGCTTCTGCTCCCATCACATCGGCATGTTATATAAAGAAAAGAATCGTCTGGGACTTGCCTGATGTTAAAAACACACACTGATAAAACGATCCGGGATCTGAAAGCTTTATCAGAAAAAGGAACTCCCGCAAAACCGGGACTTTTTTCCAAGCAGTCAAATTTTTCCGGTGTTGGTGCATATATCAAAGAACTGGAAAGCTCCTGCTTTATCTGTGACCGTATGAACCGTACCTTTGACCGCTATGTCGATACGATCTTTCATATGTGGAAAAAAGATCCTGAATTCAAGGATACCTTCAAGAGCAGCAAGGGCTTCTGTACTTACCACTACGGTATCCTCTACGATACCTCTGTCACAAAGCTGTCCAAAAACCAATGTGAAGAATTCATAGAAGCCTTGAATCACTTATATTTTGAAAACATGGAACGTGTCAACGGAGATATCGGATGGTTCATCGATAAATTCGACTATCGATTCAAGAATGAACCATGGAAGAACTCAAAGGATGCCCTGCCTCGCGGCATAATCAAGACTAATCATACATTTGTAGAATAAAAAGCGACAATATTACTGCCTGATAAACATAGGATACACACAAAAATACTGTGTACATTGCACTTCACATATTATTCCGCAAAACGCTTTCGCTCTACCCTCAACGCAGCAGTACTAAGTTCGCCGTATTATACGGCTCACTAAGGACTGGCGTTCGGGCAGGTTTGCTTCATAATAGTGAGTGTAATGTACACAGTATTTTTTATATAGTATAAAATTCACAGCAATATTGTCACCTTTTTACATTGCCTGTTTGGTTACATGACCGCCAAATGCCTGTGCCAGATCATGTGTCCACAGGTATTCACGATATCTTCTGAGCAGGCCTTTGTAAATCACCTTAACATTACTGCTCTTCCGAAAATCATCCGGCCTTACAAGCCCCGGTTGTTTATCGAGAATATGTATACCAGAACGTTCTAACACACTTGCCACGAACTGGGAACAGAAATAATTATATTTCCTCTCAATCGCCTTATTTCGTATAACACCATAAAGTCCCCAAAAATTATACCGATAGAGATCAGCATTTGCTTTAAATGCCGCAAGCTCCTGCAGTACATGTCTGTACTGCTTATCTGTCACGGTCAGTTCCAGAACAACACAGCTTGTTTCAACATCTCTGCCAAATATTCCGGTATCAATATCTTCTATAATGAATCCACAGTTGAACGGATTATAGATTCCCTTTCTGGCAAAGCTGTACATCTCCCGAAGCTCCAGATCCAATGCAATGGATGCATGTGCATATGGCTCTTTTGTCCAGAATTTGATGATTCTTGCAGGAACTGTGTGTGTCTTGGAGATCAGGATATATAATTTTCTGTTTTCTAATTCTGATATATCATTTTTCATACTTTTAATAGGCTAAATATTATTTTCCCGGCTTATAGGAACTCTTTAATGAAACAATACGGTTATATACAGGATGCTCCTTAGTAGAGTCTTTGGAATCTACACAGAAGAATCCATTACGAAGGAACTGGAATGCTTCACCGGGTTTTGCATCTTCAAATGCTTTCTCGAGCTTACATCCCTGTAATACGGTCAACGAATTTGGGTTCAGATTCAAAGTACCATCCTCATTCAGCTTACCTTTTTCTTCATCCACGATATTCTCATATAAACGAACCTCAGCATCAATTGCACTTTCTGCTGATACCCAATGTATCGTTCCTTTTACCTTTCTTCCTTCGAATCCTGAACCACTCTTGGTTGCAGGATCATAAGTACAGTGAACAACTGTTACATTTCCATCTTCATCCTTCTCATATCCTGTACAGGTTACAAAATATGCATTCTTCAAACGTACCTCATTGCCAGGGAACAGACGGAAATATTTCTTAGGCGGTTCTTCCATGAAATCATCTCTTTCAATATAGAGATATTTGCTGAATGCAACTTCTCTGGAGCCTGCTTCCTCATTTTCCTGATTATTTTCAACCGGCAGATATTCTACCTGATTCTCCGGATAATTATCGATCACCAGCTTGATTGGATTCAGAACTGCCATATAACGGTTTGCTGTAAGCTTCAGATCATCACGCAGACAATACTCAAGCATCGCATAATCAACAGAGCTCTGGCTCTTTGAGATACCAACCAACTCCATAAACTTCTTAATAGAAGAAGCAGTGAATCCTCGTCTTCTGAGTGCTGCGATCGATACAAGTCTTGGATCATCCCAGCCATCTACGATACCATCCTCTACCAGCTTCTTAATATATCTCTTACCTGTAACTACATTTGTCAGATATAACTTTGCAAATTCGATCTGCTTTGGTGGGTTCTCATATTCCAGTTCCCGTACTACCCAGTCATATAGAGGTCTGTGATCCTCAAATTCCAGTGTACAGATAGAATGCGTTACACCTTCAATCGCATCCTCAATCGGATGAGCGAAATCATACATTGGATAAATACACCACTTATCCCCTGTATTATGATGTGTCATACGGGCAACACGATAGATAACAGGATCGCGCATATTAATATTCGGTGATGCCATATCGATCTTTGCGCGAAGCACCTTGCTTCCATCCGGGAACTCCCCGTTCTTCATTGCTTCAAATAATGCAAGATTTTCTTCAATACTTCTGTCTCTGTATGGACTGTTTTTACCCGGCTCTGTCAGAGTTCCTCGGTATTCACGGATCTCATCTGCCGTCAGATCACATACAAATGCCTTGCCTTTCTTAATCAACTTGACTGCTGCTTCATACATCTGGTCAAAATAATTGGATGCAAAGAATACTCTGTCTCCGAAATCGGCACCCAGCCATCTTACATCATCTAATATGGATTCTACAAATTCTGTCTTTTCCTTTGTTGGATTCGTATCGTCAAATCTCAGATTAAACTGTCCGCCATATTCCTGTGCAAGACCATAGTTCAATAATATGGATTTGGCATGTCCTATATGCAAATATCCATTCGGTTCCGGAGGAAATCTTGTGACTACCTTCGTTACCTTGCCCTCCGCTATATCTTTATCAATAATCTGTTCAATAAAATTTTTCCCGATTGATTCTTCTGCCATCATTAATGCCTCCTTCATATAATTAGCATGACTTTTTTAAGTCTATCACATTTTACATAAAGCCTCAACTGCAAATTCTAAAACTCAGCAAAACTCAGTAATTTTCAATAACTTTCAGTAAATCTCTTATTGACAAATACATCATTTTACTATATATTAACTAATGTTGTTGCTACTATAGCTCAGGTGGTAGAGCGCCACATTGGTAATGTGGAGGTCACGGGTCCGACTCCCGTTAGTAGCTCTTTTTTAATGTCCGGATTTATTTATACAGTATTCACATCCAACGGACTGTCCGATACAGTTCTCACAATCATTCCAGTTCTGTATCAGTGGTTCTTCACTGATCAGATAAATTCCTGCCAGACTCATCATCGGCTCCATTCGTTCTTTATGCCAACTGATTCCAACCTGTTCCGTATCCATCAGGCTGCAAAGAATTCCGGCAGCTTCCAATGGCATTCCATAATAACCGGGTCCAAAAGAAGGACTACAGTAATGCACCAACTCTACACTGTGCTTTCGTTCCAGGTATTTTCTTATCCATTTTCTTACAATATCCATACATGCAATCTGAAAGGTTTCCAGATAATAAGTTCCAAGTAATGAATCCATCTCCTCGATTTGGATCTCCGGGGCATGAAATGCATACAGATATCCCTGTGTAATCTTTGACGGATCTATTCGTTCCAGTATCCGGCATGAAATATTCTTTTTGCCGAGCATAAATCCATCAGACTTAATACAGTCTCTGGAAAATGGCTGCAAAAGTACAGGTACCAGATACCGGTTTCGATTATTGTATCTGGATAAAAAACGCATAACCGTTTTCTCGGCTTCATCCTTATGCTCTTTTCTGCTCTCCGGCTCCATCTGTTCCCATGAAGCAATCTCTGCAATCCGTGCCATGATTTCATCCTTCAGATCCCAAATACTGACGAATACCACACAGTCCTGCTTTTGAAACTGTGCAATCACTGTTTCATACATCTCCGGGCGATGTACGATCGTACAGTTACTGCAATCCCGGATTTTCTGTCCTTTCCCATTTAAGATATAATCAGGACTTCCAAGGCAGTTTTCCTTCAGATACAAGGGGCAATAACAGAACAGACAATTAAAGGAATCTTCATTTTCTATTTTATGGCATGGAAAAAATTCACAATCCCGATTCTGAAAAAATTTGTAATTGTTTTTCATATCCGTTTATCCTCCCATTCTTAACATACCCTATGGATTACAGATCTTACATGGCTCATACCCCTGCGTGATCAGATCATCCCGGCTTCCGATATATTCTTTCTTATTGCTGTCATTCATGCGCTTTACTGAACGGCAGGACAGCTCATGAAACTTTCCTGTATTTGTATTAATAATATAAGTATGCTCTGCTGCCTTTTCTGATCCTGCTTCTATTTCCGTCTGAACTTTCTCTGTCGTACTCTCTCTTGTTACATTATCTGTCTTCGTTGTATCATCCGACAGATTCTGATTTTCTCCCACCCCTGACATATCTGATTGCCGTTCCGGTATAAAAGTAATTGTTTTTCCATCACTGTACGCCTGAATCGTACCATTCAGATCCGTACGATACACCGTGCATCCTGCATTTGCCAGACGATCAAGCACTTCTTCGGTCGGATGTCCATATGAATTATCTGCCCCAACGCTGATTACCGCATAACTGGGCTTAACAGCCTCTAATATCTCTTTTGTTGTGGCATTTCTGCTGCCGTGATGACTGACCATCAGAACGTCACTGGAAAGTTTCTCTCCGGATGCGATCATTGCCTGCTCACCGGCTTCCTCTCCATCCCCATAGATCAGGAATGAAGTATCCCCATATGTCATACGAATTCCGACAGAATTATCATTTTCATTATCATCACTATAAGTAATCGGTGCTACTATTGTAAATACCGCATCACCAAAGGTATAAGAATCCCCTGTCTTTGGAAATGTAATAGTCAGGTTCTGCGCCGCAAGCTTATCCATCAACGAATCATAGATCTTTGTATCTGCAACATAATCCGGGCCGATAAAAGTCTCTGTGTCAAATACATTCAACACACCCACCAGACCATTTATATGATCGGAATCATAATGGCTCGCGATCACGTAATCAAGTGACTCTATATTCTGTTTTTTCAGGTATGCCACGACAAATGAAGACGCTGACGACGGGCCTCCATCCATCATCATGTAATGGTCATCACAGGAAAATAACACCGCATTCCCCTGACCGACATCTAAGAAAGTAACTGTAAGTCCAGCAAGATCGTCTGTTGTACCCCCGATATTCGCTTCCGAAGTTATTTGTTCATCTGACGTAGCTTCCGTACTGTCAATCGATTCTGTTATATTCTCTGTTGTATTTCCTGTCTGATTTTCGTTCGTTTCATCCGATAAATCCAGACATCCTGAAAAAAGCCCAAGGACAAAGCACATGCCGACAATGATCATCACTTTCCTCAGGCCATTCTTTTTATTTATAGAATTTATCATAAGCTGCTCCCCCAGAATTATATCTTTAATCCTGTTCTATATCCCGTAATTTCTTTCGTATTCGTTGGATCGCATTATCGATAGATTTATACGGCTTTCCAAATGCTTCTGCTAGCTCATCATAGCTTTTTCCGGCAAGATATCCTTCTAACACCTGTCTTTCAAATTTGCTGAGTTTTTTATCAATCGTCTCCGCAAGCTTCTGGGATTCCAGCTGCCCAAGCATCTGATTCTCCGGTTCAAATGCCTGATCTGCCTGCAGCTCATCCACAAGCGCAACATCATCGTCATTTTCCGTATAAAATGATACATAATAATTAAGCGGAGAATGCTTCTTCCTGTTCGACAGCTTCACCGCAGTGATCAACTGTCGCTTGATACACAGATTTGCAAATGTAGAAAAAGATGCCCCTTTGCTTCCGTCAAAGCTTCGGATAGCTTTAATGAGCCCTATCATTCCTTCCTGAATGATGTCCTCATTTTCTGCACCGATAATATACAGGGCACGACTCTCTTTCTTTACAATCCCCATGTACTTTTTGATCAGATATTCAAAAGCGGCATTATCATTTTCTTCCCGGATCAACCGGATATTTTCTTCATCGGTATTTCTTTCATACACACACACGGCGTTGGTACTCCCCTATTTTACACCCATTCTCTGACGGACAACCTCATATCCCAATACTCCGGCCGCAACCGAAGCATTTAATGAATCGATATCACCACTCATCGGTATAGATACAACATAATCACATTTTTCTTTTACCAGACGACTGACACCTGTACCCTCATTTCCGATCACAAGTCCCATCGGTCCGGTCAGATTGCAGCGGTACATCAGTTCTCCATCCATATCGGCACAGGCAAACCACATACCACGTTTTTTCAATTCATCAATCGTCTTCGCCAGATTTGTTACCTTAACCACCGGTGTATATGCGATTGCACCGGCAGAAGCCTTAACAACTGTTGCTGTGATTCCGACCGCTCTTCGTTTCGGAATAATAACGCCATGTGCACCGCACAGATTCGCTGTACGAACGATCGCGCCAAAATTATGCGGATCTTCAATCTCATCCAAAATAAAGATAAATGGCGGCTGTCCTTTTTCCTCAGCCTTTGCAAAGATCTCATCGATTGCTGAATATTCATAGGCTGCCACATGAGCGATCACACCCTGATGTTTCCCGGTCGAAGACATCTGGTTCAGCTTCTCTTTCGAAACATAATTAATAATCGTCTCCTGCTTCTTTGCTTCACGCACGATTGAATTGATACTGCCATCATGACAGCCATCCTGCAGATATAACTTGTCAACTGTTTTACCGGAACGAAATGCTTCCATAACTGCATTTCTACCCTCTATCTCAAACTTTTCATTTCTGTTTTCTTCCATGCTTATGCTCCATTTCTAATCCACATCATCAGATTGTAAATGCTCAATCAGTTGTTTTGATTCCAGGCAGTCTCTTGTCAACTCAAATAAACGGTCATATTCTTTATTCAGATAAAGATAGCCGATCAGCGCTTCAAAACCGGTAGCTTTCCTGTACTGTCCTACCGATGCATTCTTTGCCTTGGAATGTGTCTTTGTATTCCTTCCACGCTTATATATCGCCATTTCCTGCTCGGTCAGTTTCTCTTCCAACAGATCGATATAACCTGCCTGTGACTCTGCATTTACGATATGAATAGCTTCTTTATGATATTTGAATGCCTGCTTGTTATCCTTTGATACCAGAACGGTCTTTACTAAAAGGTCAAATACACTGTCCCCTATATAAGCAAGCGCCAGCCCGGAATATTCTGCCGGATTGGAATCTTCTACACCCAATATCGCAGTAAAATACTGATCTAAGCTCTTTTCCATTTTACTCCTTCTCTTGTATCCTCAAGAATAATGCCCTTATCACTGAGCATGTTACGGATCTCATCTGCTCTTGCAAAATTCTTTGCTTTTCTTGCTTCCTGACGTTCATTGATCAAAGCCTCGATATCAGAATCTAACAGTTCTTCTTCCCGCTCTGTAATGATACCAAGAATATCACACAGCTTCTCAATCGTCCGGATTGCCAGATCTACTGTTTTCTTTGGTGTATCATTTGAAATATTGATATTTGTATATTTTACTAATTCAAAGATAACTGAGATCGCATCTGCTGTATTTAGATCATCGTCCATAGCTGCTTCAAATCGTTTCGTATATCCATCTAATTCTGCCTCGACAGAAACATCGGAACCCTCCACATCTGCCGGCGCAAGTGACTTTAACTTGTCAACAGCAGTCAGGATACGTTCCAGACCATTCTTGGATGCCTCTACCAGATCAGCCGAAAAGTTCAATGGACTTCTGTAGTGAGCAGACAGCATAAAGAAACGGATAACCTGAAGTGGATATTTGTCTGCAATCTCTCTTACTGTAAAGAAGTTGCCAAGTGACTTGGACATCTTCTCGTTGTTGATCTTTAAGAAACCGTTATGCATCCAGTATCTTGCAAATTCCTTATCATTTGCTGCTTCACTCTGTGCAATCTCATTTTCGTGGTGTGGGAAGATCAGATCCTCACCACCTGCATGGATATCAATGATATCACCGATATATTTCTTAGACATAACAGAACATTCCAGATGCCAGCCCGGTCTTCCTTCACCCCATGGTGACTCCCAGAACGGTTCTCCCTCTTTCTTTGGCTTCCAGAGAACGAAATCCAACGGATCTTCCTTCTCATCCTGACCGGAAACCTTAAGCTGATGATTCTCTGCTCTGTGTCCGGATTCCAGATCATCAATATTCTTATGAGATAATTTACCATAATCTGCAAAGCTTCTGGTACGGAAATATACCGTGCCATTTACTTCATATGCATGTCCTTTTTCAATCAGTGTCTTGATCATCTCGATCATATCCGGGATCTCTTCGGTAGCCTTTGGATGTGTCGTAGCTTCCTGTACATTCATCGCTGCCATATCCTTCTTTGTCTCTGCAATGAAGCGCTCAGAGATCACCTTGGAATCAACACCTTCTTCATTTGCACGTTTGATGATCTTATCATCAACATCTGTAAAATTGGATACGTAATTTACATCGTATCCCTTATATGTGAGATACCGTCTCAATGTGTCAAATACGATCATTGGTCTTGCGTTTCCGATGTGGATATAATCATATACGGTAGGTCCGCAGACATAGATTCCTACTTTACCTTCATTGATCGGTACAAATTCTTCTTTTGTTCTTGTAAGAGTATTAAAAATCTTCATGGGAATCCTCCAATAAATATAGTTTTTATTTTCGCCTGTCTTTCATTCGAAGCGGTTTTATCATGCACTATAGATTACGCATAAAAAAGAAAAAACCTGGAAAAAACTTCCAGGTTATCAAATAGCAGTTCATAGGGGAATCGAACCCCTGTTTTCGCCGTGAGAGGGCGACGTCTTAACCGCTTGACCAATGAACCATATATCTTAGCGACTTGTTTAATATACCAGAAGCTACGATAAAATGCAAGCTTTTTTTTCAGTAAATTTACATTTTTTTGTACTGACCATATTTTAGCTTGTAATAAGGGCATTGTCAATCAAATACGCAAGTGTTTTGGTAATGAAAGGGATACAGGGCTGCTACATAGATCTTCCTTATATCTAAATACAACTTAGCATATTTTTGCATTAATTTTATCATAGACAGAAACAATACCTTTTATCTGCCAAGTCCTGATTCTGTATTCTTTCATGCAGCAAACCTTTTTTCACGTCGGTACTTGGCAAACTGCTGTAAGCAGTGAGCTTAGTACCGCTACGTGAAAAACAGAACGCAAGTGTTTTGCGTAATGAAAGGGATACAGTGTCAGGGCTTACAGAATAAAGATATTGTTTCGTCCGTTTATACAAAGTCAAAGGTAAGCTGGTTGGTATCCGGCATACCGTCTAAGATGCCAAGCTCTGACAGCTTGTCGATCGCACTCTTTCCAATCTTAGAATGAGCCTGCAGATCTTCCTTTGAGATAAATTTGCCTTTGCCGGCTGCATCCTTCAATTGCTTTGCAGCCTTTTCTCCCATTCCTTCAATGGAAGCCAGTGACGGCATGATCTTACCGTCTATTACCTGAAAACGGATATCATCCGCCACATAGATATCGATCGGCATGAACTCAAAACCTCTCGCATACATCTCAAGAACCAGCTTCAGATCCTTTAACTTATCTTCATCCTTTGCGGTTCGTTTATTCTTATCAATACTCTGTATCATATTGATATGATACAGTACCTTTTCTTTTCCAAAGCACATCATCTCATAACTGAAGGCTGATGCACGGATACTGAAAAACGCTGCATAATACTGAAGCGGATAATTCACCTTAAAATATGCAATTCTCCACGCCATCATAACGTAAGCCGCCGCATGGGCTTTCGGGAACATGTACTTGATCTTCTGGCACGACCAGATATACCAGTCCGGTACACCATGTGCCTTCATATCCTCTTTCCATTCTTCCCATTTTGCACATTTGCCTTTAGCTACGTTACCTTTTCGGACATTCTCCATGATCTGGAACGCTGTACCGGATTCCAGGCCCATATGGATCAGATATACCATGATATCATCTCGACAACAGATTGCGGTCGAGATCGTACACTGACCGGATTTGATCAGCTCCTGTGCATTTCCAAGCCATACATCCGTACCATGCGCCAGACCTGCGATTCGCACCAGATCCGAGAAGTTCTGTGGATTTGCATCAATTAACATCTGCATGGCGAAATCCGTACCGAACTCCGGCACACCCAGACTGCCAAGCGGAATGCCATTGATATCCTCTGGTGTAATATGAAGACTTTCTGTTCCATGGAACAACGCCATAACATCAGGATCATCTAACCGGATCGTGGTTGCATCAAGACCGGTCAGATCCTCCAGTCTTCGGATCATCGTAGGATCATCATGACCGAGAATATCAAGCTTCAACAGGTTATGATCGATCGAATGGTACTCGAAATGAGATGTTACGACATCCGTCGTCATATCATTTGCCGGCTTCTGGATCGGTGTGAAGGAATAGATCTCCTCATGCCTTGGAAGAACGATCATACCGCCCGGATGCTGTCCGGTCGAACGCTTAACGCCGGTACAGCCGATTGCCAGACGTTCCATCTCACAGCTTCGTTTCGTGACGATAGCCTTTTCATCGACATATTTCTCGATCTCCTTCTGGGTCAGATCTCCCATTGCCGTAGCCTCTGCTCTCGCTTCATCCTTTGCAAGATCTTTGAAGTAATTATATACATAACCATACGCTGTCTTATCTGCTACCGTTGTTACAGTTCCTGCACGGAATGCCTTACCCTTACCGAATAATACTTCTGTGTAAGCATGTGCACATGACTGATATTCACCGGAGAAGTTCAGATCGATATCCGGCTCCTTATCTCCTTTGAATCCAAGGAAGGTTTCAAATGGGATATCGTGTCCCTCTTTGATCAGTGGATGACCGCATCGAGGGCAGTCACGATCCGGCATATCACATCCCGACATACCGGAATATGATTTTACAAGCTCGGAATCAAAATCAACAAAATGACACTCCGGACAAATATAATGTGCCGACAACGGATTTACCTCTGTGATACCTGCCATCGTTGCTACGAAGGAAGAACCTACAGATCCTCTGGAACCAACCAGATAGCCATGATCGTTGGAATCCCACACAAGCTTCTGTGCAATGATATACATAACGGCAAATCCATTTGATATAATGGAATGTAACTCACGTTCCAGTCGTTCTACAACGACCTCCGGCAGATCCGGTCCATAGATCTTATGAGCCTTTTCATAACAGATATTCGTAAGTGTCTCATCTGAATTCTCGATGATAGGCGGTGCTTTATCCGGTCGAACCGGGTCCATATATTCCACCATATCCGCGATCAGATTTGTATTTGTGATAACAACCTCTCTGGCTTTCTCACTTCCCAGATATTCGAATTCCGCTAACATTTCTTCCGTCGTTCTGAAATAAAGCGGAGGCTGATTAACTGCATCCTCAAAACCTTTACTTTTCATGATGATCGCACGATAGATACTGTCTTCCGGATCAAGGAAATGGACATCACAGGTTGCAACAACCGGCTTATTAAATAATCGTCCAAGCTCCACGATACGCTTATTATAATTCTGAGGTCCTCGATCGTACAAGGATTCTCCTTCTTTCTGGTCATAAACTCGTTATTTCCGATCGGCTGTATCTCCAGATAATCAAAGAAATTAACAAGTCTTGCTATTTCTTCATCCGGTGCATCATCTACGACCGCACGAAACAGCTCACCTGCTTCACAGGCAGAACCTAAGATCAGTCCTTCTCTGTATTTATTGATCATGCTCATAGGCATACGCGGTCTGCGGTTGAAGTATCTGACATGTGCTTCAGAAATCAGACGATACAGATTCACACGGCCGATCTCATTTTTTGCCAGAATGATGCCATGATATGTTCTGCCTTTTTTGATCGTATCATCCGATGCAGAACCTAATTCATTTACATCCTCCACCGTCTTTACGCCACGTTCCACTAACATCTCATATAATTTTACGAAAATTTTTGCGGTTGCATTTGCATCATCAACAGCACGGTGATGGTGTTCATTTTTTACATTTAACGCCTTACAGACACGATCCAGTGTAAACTTACCAAGCTCCGGCAATAACACATGGCTGAGTGTCATGGTATCCATGATCGTATTATCGAATTTTATTCCAAGATCTTTGGCATTTTTCTTGATGAATCCGGTATCAAATGCTGCATTATGTGCAACAACGATATCATCACCACAGAATTCCAAAAACTTCGGCAGGATCACGTCGACGGTCGGTGCATGCATAACCATCTCATCTGTAATGGAAGTCAACTGCTCTATACTATAAGGGATCGGTTCTTCCGGATTGATAAATTCCGAGAAACGATCGATCTCCTCTCCATCTTTTACCTTTACAGCTCCGATCTCTATGATCTTATTCTTCTTCTGACTAAGACCGGTCGTCTCGATATCAAATACGATATATTCTGTATTCAGATCCTGTCCTTTGGGATTGATAACCAGATTCTTCAGGTCATCGACAAAATATCCCTCACAGCCAAAGATCAGTTTAAAGCCATCCTTCATACCCTTTGCATGTGCTGCGATCGGGAATGCCTGTGCAACGCCGTGATCCGTGATTGCAATCGCCGGGTGTCCCCAGTCATTTGCACGTTTCACGATCTTCTCGATATCAACAACACTGTCCATCTCGCTCATAACCGTATGCATATGTAATTCCACACGTTTTTCAAGCGATGTGTCAACTCTTGGCACACGGAAATCCGGTATATGCTTGATACCACGCACAGATGCAATATTTAACTCCTTGGAAAAAGTATCGTATAACGGCACACCCTTTAACCGATAGAAGCTTCCTTCTTTTAACTCATCCTTATAAACCGGCGCATCATCCTCTGATGCAAATATCTTAAATGCGATCGTATCTTCAAAATCCGTAATATTGCAGATGAATAAAGTCTTACCGTTTCGGAGAACCTTTTCTTCCATCTTGATCAACTGGCCATGAATACAGACTTCGCCGATACCATCTACTAATGTAGAAATCTTTACCAGTTCCCCTTCGCAGTCTCTGCCATAGAATACATCCGGATCATTCGAGGTATATTTCTTCCTTCTGGCGGCAAATGTCTCCTTCGGCTTTTCGTCCTGTGCAGGTGCTTTCTTTTCAGCCGGAACATCCTTCTTGCCTTCTCCGACCAGCTTCTTTTTATCTACTGATTTACCATCCAAGGTCAGATCCGCATCCTCATGTACATTACTTAAGATTGCCTCAATCTCAAGCTTCATCTTCTGTTCATTTGCACGGCGGAGCATCTCTTTATCAGATTCCGTATAATCAAAACCGACCTTGATATCCATACCGAACCGTTTCTTATAGGTCTCCTCCAGATATTTTTTGATCCCGATCGAATGGCTCTTTGAAAGCTTACTGTCTTCCATCGCAAGCGTGATAATATCATCTGCATAATACCATTCTGCCCGCTTTAATAAACGATATCCAACATGACTGATCTTCTCGACATCATACAAGATACTGTCCTTATATACCTCTGTTAAGGTTCTGGTATTGTACTGGGAAGACAGCTCATAACGGTCATCAATGATGACCTTATAACCACGTCCACGAAATAAATGTCCGCAAATGATATCTTCCACCTGTACAATCTTCGGACGGCTGATCAGGTGCTTCGACAGCAGGCTGATAATAAGCTGGCGTTCTGCCTGCTTCATTACCACCTTTTCGATCATCGTATCCTCAAACAGGGAAGACAGCTCTTTATCCATATTCAGTTCAGGAAATACTTCAAAAAATAATTTTGCTTCTACCGGCACGTTCTATTCACTCCAGTTATCTAACTCGTACTTTAATGTTGATAATATATCTTTCTCGTCGATCTTCTTTATAATCTGGCCTTTTTTGATCAGGATACCGCAGCCTTTTCCGCCCGCAATTCCAAGATCTGCTTCCTTGGCTTCGCCCGGTCCGTTTACAACACAGCCCATAACAGCAACCTTGATATTCAGATGATCATAATCGGCAACCAGTTTTTCTACCTGTTCTGCCAGTCCGATCAGATCAATCTCCGTTCTTCCACATGTTGGACAAGACACAAGTTCAATTCCTCCTGTACGGAGTCCAAGCGTCTTTAAGATCATCTTTGCTGTCATGATCTCATTGACCGGATCCCCTGTTAAAGATACACGGATCGTATCTCCGATTCCCTCATGCAGGATAATACCAAGTCCTACAGAGGATTTGATATTACCGCTCATAACCGTACCGGATTCCGTGATACCCACATGCAGCGGATAATTCGTCTGATCTGCAATCAGCTCATGTGCTTTTACACACATCATAACATCGGAAGATTTAATGCTGATGACCATATTGTCATATCCGCAGTCTTCGATCATATGAACCTTATCCAACGCACTCTCAACGATTCCTTCTGCTGTCACGCCATGGTATTTTTCAACTAATTCTTTTTCAAGGGAACCGCCGTTTACACCAACACGGATCGGTATATTTCGTTCCTTACATACCGCTACTACCTGTGCCAGCTTATCCTTACCACCGATATTACCCGGATTGATACGGATCTTATCTGCTCCCGCCTCAGCCGCTGCGATCGCCAGACGGTAATCAAAATGAATGTCTGCAACCAGCGGAATATGGATCTGTTTCTTGATCGCAGGGATTGCCGCCGCTGCCGCATCATCATTTACGGTGCTTCTGATGATGTCACAGCCTGCCTTTTCAAGTTTTAAGATCTGTGCAACTGTAGCATCTATATCACTGGTTTTTGTATTTGTCATCGACTGGATCAGGATCGGATTTCCACCACCGATCACCCGGTCTCCTATCTTTATAACTTTTGTATGATCTCTGTACATATTAACTCCTGTTCATCTAATGAAAGAATACATTCTTGATATCGTTAAATAATATCACAACCATCAACAGCATAACCAGAACAAATCCGATCAGCGTCACGATATTCTCCTTATCCTTCGGAACCTTCTTTCTCGTTACTGCTTCAATTAACAGGAAGATAAATCGTCCTCCATCCAAGCCCGGTATCGGCAGCAGGTTCATAACGCCAAGGTTTGCCGACAGCAGTACGATATAATTCATCCAGTTTAAGAACAGATCAAGCACACTGCTCTTTGCTGCCTCATTGAAGGTATCGTTCATGTTCTTCGCTACTCCGACCGGACCGGATACTTCATCCGAACTTACCTGACGGGTAACGATCAGCTTCAGGCTTAAGAAGGTTGCTTTTACCCAGTATCTGGTCTCATAAGCAGAATATTTACAAAGCTCTCCGAAGTTCTTCGGGAGCTGATAACCGACACTCATTATTCCGATCTTATAGCCATCCGGTGTCTTTGCCGGATGTACCGTCGTATCATAGACCGTTCCGTCTTCTTTCTCAAGTGTCAGATCAATCGGTGAACCATCTCCATAGATCTGAAGATAGATCTGTAACTCACGGAAATTTTTAACTGTACTTCCCTCAATCTTTAATACCCGATCGCCATCTGATATCCCGGCTTCTTCCGCCGGATATACACCATTAAAATATTCCTCGGCATTTTCGATCTGGTATTTTTCAATATTATCTTTATTGTATACTGCTCCTATGATCGCAGGATCACTTCCACAGAAATGAATGATCACCATGGAAAATAAAAATGCGATCACAAAGTTCATGGCAGGTCCTGCAAGTACAACCGCCATTCTTGCCCAGATGGATTTCTTCTCAAAGGAATTCTCATCATTTTCGTTTTCTTCATCATCTTCGCTGAGCATCATACAATAGCCGCCAAGCGGAATCAGCCGCAGCGTATACTGTGTTTCTTTCTTATGAAACTGAAACAGCTTCGGTCCGAATCCCATCGAAAACTCTTTTACTGTGATATGATTGATCTTTGCTACGATAAAATGTCCCAGCTCATGAAAGAAAATGATGACACCAAAAACAAGTATGATCAATATGATATTCAAAAACTAACACCCACTTTCAATAAATTCATATACTTCCTGCTCGGTTGCAAGAATCTCATCTATATCAGGATTTTCAATCAATTTATGATGATCCATGGATGCACGGATGATATCATAGATATCAAGAAAATCGATTTTTCTATCTAAGAACTGCTTTACTGCATATTCATTTGCAGCATTGAATACTGTAGGCATCGAACCACCGATCCCAATTGCCTCATATGCGTATCGTAACCCAAGAAAGGTATTCATATCCGGTGTCTCGATCACAATCGATGAAAGCTTCGTAAAGTCAAGACGATCTCCCGGCATGTATCTTCGTTCCGGATAGAACAGCGCATACTGGATCGGCAGCTTCATATCCGGCGTACCGAGCTGTGCGATCACTGCTCCATCTTTATATTCTACCATTGAATGAATGATACTCTGCGGCTGGATCACAACCTGAATATTTTCCGGTGCTACATCAAATAACCATTTTGCTTCAATAACTTCCAGACCTTTATTTACCATCGTTGCTGAATCAATGGTGATCTTTCTTCCCATGCTCCAGTTTGGATGCTTTAATGCGTCCTCTAATTTCACATGCTTTAAAAACTCTCTGCTCTTGCCACGAAATGGTCCACCAGATGCTGTCAACAGAATTTTTTCAATGGAATCATGTGTATTTCCCTGCAATGACTGGAAGATTGCCGAATGTTCACTGTCAACCGGAAGGATCGATACTCCTTTTTCCTTTGCAAGCGGCATAATAATATGTCCCGCTGTAACCAGAGTTTCTTTATTTGCAAGGGCAATGTCT
Organism: Clostridium sp. AM46-21; assembly: GCF_003480025.1. Taxonomy (NCBI): domain Bacteria; kingdom Bacillati; phylum Bacillota; class Clostridia; order Eubacteriales; family Clostridiaceae; genus Clostridium; species Clostridium sp. AM46-21. The sequence continues at coordinate 61,580 of NZ_QUIB01000001.1, read as the reverse complement.
TTTCCCGCTTTAATCGCTGCCACAGTCGGGCGGATACCGATCATTCCTACAATAGCGGTAACTAATATATCCGATGTCTTGTATTCTGCAATCTCGATCAGCCCATCCATGCCTGATACGACACGGATATCCATATCCTTCAGACGATCTTTTAATTCATCTGCCAGCTTCTCATCCCACAGACCAACGATCTCCGGTCGGAACTCTCTCGCCTGCTTCTCTAATAAGTCTATGTTTCTTCCTGCTGATAAAGCACAGATTTTTATATCCTGATTCCATCTTGCGATCTCAAGTGTCTGTGTTCCTATAGATCCTGTGGATCCAATGATAGCTACATGTTTCATATTTGTTCTCCTTTACCCATTTCAAACATCTGTATCTAACATTTTTTATCTGTCTGCACTATTTCCAATGCGACATAAAGGAAAAGCAGCGTAATTATGAGCACAGTTCATCTGTACGCTCTCCCACACTGCTTTTTCTGATTACAACAAATATAATATAAGATAATACATAATTGGTGCTGTAAATATAATGCTGTCAAACCGGTCAAGGATTCCGCCATGCCCCGGTATCAGCTTGCCATAATCTTTGATATCATTATTTCTCTTGATTGCAGAAGCCGCCAGATCCCCGATAACTGCAGGCAGCGCACATACAGCTCCGATCAATGCAAATATCCATACAGAATGTGCAACCTGCATGAAATGATTATAAATCAAACCAAATACAACACCTAATATTCCTGCTCCAACAATTCCGCCGATCAGACCCTCGATACTCTTCTTCGGACTTAAGATCGGTGACATCTTGTGCTTACCGATCGCGCGTCCGACCAGATAGGCACAGGTATCATTACCCCATGAGCTGACAAAGATCAGCAGAACAAGAATCAGTCCATGTTTCATATCTCGTATGAGATACACATACGACAACATTACACCTACATATACAAATGCAAAAAATGCCGCCATGATCTCTTTATCTTTGTAATTCGGATATGTGAGCACATAGATTGCAAGGATGACCAGCATATAGACCGCGATCAACGGTAATATAAACTGATGCAGGTCAAAATACAACAATGCATAATAAAAAACCGTTGCACCGTAAGCTGCATATCCAAGTTCTTTCTTGTTCAGCCCATATATACGAAGTAACTCCATCACACCGATCAGCGAAACCGCACACATTACCAGACATGTAAGTGCTCCGCCAAAATAAAGTGTGATTGCTGCAATGATCACCAGGATCACTGCACTGATTGCCCGTTGTTTAAACATATTATTTCCTCTTTATTTTACCCCGCCATACCGACGGTCTCTATGACTGTAATACCGACATGCATTAACCAGCTCGTCCATATCAAAGTCCGGCCATAACACATCCGTAAAATAAAATTCTGAATATGCGATCTGCCATGGAAGAAAATTCGATGTCCGAAGCTCTCCGCTGGTACGAATCAACAGATCCGGATCCGTCAGTTCCTTTGTATCAAGGTAGGCACTGACTGTATCCTCTGTAACCGCATCCGGTGATAACTTTCCAGCCATACAGTCGGATGCAATCCGTCTGACCGCTCTTGTGATCTCATCCCGTCCGCCATAGTTAATCGCTACAGAAAACTGAAGTCCTGTATTATTTGCTGTAGCTTCCTCCAGATTATCCATCTTCTCTACGATATCCTTCGGAAGGTCCTCACGCTTACCAATGATCCTTATGCGCATGTTATTCCGGTTGGATCGCTCGATGCTGTCAACCAGATACTTACGGAAAATATTCATGATCGTAGATACTTCCTCTACTGAACGTTTCCAGTTCTCGGTAGAAAATGCGTATACAGTCAGGTATTTAATACCAAGTTCATCTGCATTCTCGCATGTTCGCTCGATTGCCTTTGCGCCCTCTGAATGTCCATAGGTTCTTGGCATCAGTCGTTTCTTCGCCCATCTTCCGTTTCCATCCATGATGATCGCAACATGCTCCGGAATATTGATCATTTCTCCATTTATTTCTTTATTCATACTTACTCCAAATTAAACAGTTAATATCTCTGTTGATTTCTTCTCAATAGCCTTATCGATCAGACCAACATATTTGTCTGTCATCTTCTGGATCTTATCCTCGTTTGTCTTTAATTCATCCTCTGATATATCTCCGGCTTTCTCCATCTTCTTGATTGCGTCATTTGCATCTCTTCTGATATTACGGATAGCAACTTTTGCATTCTCACCTTTTTTCTTAATATCCTTAACGATTTCTTTTCTTCTTTCCTCTGTCAGTTCAGGGAAATTCAGGATGATATTCTTACCGTCATTGTTTGGTGTCAGGCCCAGATCTGAATTCAGGATTGCCTTCTCGATCGCCTTTACCAGTGATGGCTCCCATGGTGCGATCATCAGCGTTCTTGCTTCCGGTACGGTGATATTTGCAAGCTGCTGCATCGGTGTTGGCACGCCATAATATTCCACCTTGATCTTATTTAAAATGTTAGGGTTGGCACGTCCTGCACGGATCGTAGCATATTCCCCTTCCAGGTTTTCAACTGTCTTCGTCATTTTCTCTTCGTACTGTGTCAACATATCTTTGTTCCTCCTGTTTATTTATACGTTCACATATGTTCCTGTAAAGCCACCGGTAACGGCCTTTACAATACTGTCTTCACCATTTAAGCCGAATAACATCATCGGCATTTTGTTTTCCATAGCAAGAACTGCAGATGCAAGATCGATAACTCCAAGCTTATTATCAACAATATCTTTCATCTGCATGCTGTCATATTTCTTTGCATTTGGATTTGTCTTAGGATCACTGTCATATACGCCGTCAATTGCTTTTGCAGATAAGACTACATCTGCCTTTACTTCAACCGCCATAAGAACAGTTGCCATATCTGTTGAGAAATACGGATGTCCGATTCCTCCGGCAAAGAAAACAACTTCTCCCTGCTCCATATATTCTACAGCTTTATCACGGTTGAACAGCTCTGTCATTGTTCCGCATGCAAATGGTGTCATGATATGTGATTTGATTCCAAATACACGAAAAGCATCTGCGGTATAGATACAGTTCATAACAGTTGCAAGCATGCCGATCGAATCTGCTTTTACACGATCCATATTTTCTGAGGTTCTGCCACGCCAGAAATTACCACCACCGATTACTACACAAAGCTGGATTCCTTTATCCAGGATCTTCTTTACCTGTCCGGCAACATCATATACAGTCTTTTCATCAAAGCCCTGCTTTTTTTCTCCGGCAAGTGCTTCTCCACTAAGTTTCAATAACACTCTGTTCATTTCCATAATTGTAACCTCTTATGTTTTCTCAAAATTTTTCTATCCTAGTATAGCACAATATAACTATATTTCAAACAGGAAGTTGGAAAGATTTTATTCAAATTATCGAAGCTCCGGATCTGTTCTCCATAACAAAAAGAACACCACAAAATCTGACTGGTTTCATGATGTTCTTTCGTTTCTGGTATGTTTCTATATACTATTTATTAACGATTGAATCCGGATCATCATCTACTGTAAACGTATCCAGATCGATCTGGTTATAATATCCTGTATCGTTGATAATATTTGCACTGATATTTTTAACTGTCTGGGATGGAACATAATCATAATCGTTAAACAGATATCTGTGAAGAACGACTACATTGTTCTCCAGATCTCCTGCTACAACCAGACTTCCCTTACTTCCAAGTGTTGGTGTTGACCATGTAAATGGGAAACCGGTTGAGGATTCCAGTTTGTAATTGAAGCAGTTCGTTGCAAGATCCATAATCTCTTTCTTTGTAAGGCTGGAGCTGATATCATCTACAACTGCATTCAGGCAGTCATTTAACTTGGAGATTCCGGCACTCTTTGCCTTTTCGATCATAAGGCTGATAACCTTTCTCTGTCTCCATGCTCTGGTGATATCACCCTGGTCTGTACTTCGGATTCTTGCATATGCGGTAGCCTGAACACCATCAAGATGTACAACACCTGTATCATATACATACGTAGACTGGATGCCATTGACTCTCTGCTGTTCATCGATACACTGATTCAGCTTGTCAAGCTCGCTGGACTTCAATTCGATATCAAGACCGCCAAGTGCATCGATTGCTTCTGTCAATGCCTTGAAGTTTACAGTTACATAAGCTGTAATATTCAGGTCAAGGTTCTTGTTCAATGTATTGATCGCCTCTGAAGCTCCGCCATAAGCATAAGCATGTGTGGCCTTCTCATAGCTCTTGGAATCATTTGCAAGCTCCAGATATGTGTCACGATATACGGAAGACATCTTAACCTCCTGTGTATCATTGTTAATGCTTACAATGATGATTGCATCGGATCGTGCTCCGCTTTCTACCATATCAATATCACGGCTATCTACACCGAATAATGCGATCGTTGTATAACCGGTCATCTTCTTTACGGTTTCTTCTGCAAGGTCATCATTCACCTTAACGTCTTTTAACTCTTCAAAATTCATTTTATTAAATGCTGAATTGATATAAGCATTTACAAAAAGGACACCTCCAAGAATGATCACCAGTATTTCTGCTATAAGTGCAATGATCCATGGTTTGTTTTTGCTCTTTTTCTTCTTTTTTCCGGAAGATCTGCGCTCAGCAGATTTTTTCTGTGCCCGCTTTGCTGCTGTATCTTCCATATCATCATAATCGTCGAAATCTTCATCGCTAAAAATATTATCGCTCATTATTCATTCTCCTATACGTTTGTGTATATGTTTCATCTCAACAGAACTATTTTTCGTACAAAATGTCAATTTTCCACGAACAAACAAGGTGTATTCTACTACAAATAATATTCAAATTCAACCTGTTCATAAAAATATAACATTTACGCCGGACTGTCTTCTTTATTCGCCCAGGATAAATTTGTCAATAACCGGAACCAGACCATCTTCATCATTTGAGAGTGTAACATAATCTGCATGTTCCTTTACGATCTCCTGTGCATTTGCCATCGCCACACCGACACCCGCATATTCGATCATCGTCAGATCGTTATATCCATCTCCGCAGGCAACCAGATCCTTTACATCCATGTGCAGATATTCCAGAAGCTTTTCAAGAGATGTTGCCTTATGCACACCCTTTGGCATGATCTCAACAAAGAAAGGCTCGGAACGGAAAACAGTAACCGAATCTCCATACAGGGCTGCCAGCTCCTGCTCCACCTGCTCTGCAACATCAGGTTCTGCTGTCAGCAGGCACTTATTGATCGGGAAGTCAATAAAGGAACGAAAATCCTCCACCTGTACGATCTCCATACGATTGATCCTTGCCTCAAGACTCATATAATCATCAACCGGGGTTCCTGTTACAACGATGTCATCCTTATAAGTCACCATCCCAATCTTTTTCTCAACACAGTAATCATATATTTTTCTTGCAATCTCATTATCTACACATGCCTGATATGCGATCTCACCTGTTTTATAATTCACGATACGTCCGCCATTGAATGCCAGCACATATCCACCATACTGATTCAGTTCCAGTTCATCCGCAATCTTCCGGATTCCAGGCAGCGGCCGTCCGGATGCAATTGCCACAACATGTCCTTTTTTCTGGATCTCCATGATCTTATCCAGTGTAGGCTTTGTGATCTCTTTTTTCGAATTAGTCAATGTACCATCAATATCAAGTGCTATTATCTTCTTCATCTTGTTATCTCCACGTTTATCTTCAATTTGTAATGATCAAGTTGATAATATATAGTAGTTTCACCTCTTTGTCCAGTAGTTTCCCCGAAAAAATGCGATTCTATTGTAATTGACGGTGCGATTGTATTATAATAATCAATCATAAATGCATCTTTTTTATTAAATTTCGGAGTTTTGGCATGAATTATACGATCTATATAAAAGAAAAGAATCTGGCACTAAATATAAAAGCGGCTGTTCATGAATATATCAAGCGGCTGTCACCTTTCTGTAAAGCTACAGTCTGTTGTGATGGCAAAAAAAAAGTTGCCTTTGCAAGTAGCGATATCAATATCCTGATCACCCCTGACCAGACAGGCAAGCACACGATCTCTTCCGAAGCCTTTGCCCGAATGATCTCTGACTATGCTCTGGGCGGATATTCAAAAATCAGTTATTTTATTGGATTTTCTCCGGATGATCTGCCGATTTTATCCAATCAGACCTTTTCCGTTTCCAGTATGACATTATCTAACGAGATCTGCTTGATTGCCTTTACGGAACAGCTCTATCGTGCCTATACCATCAATAACAACATTACTTATCACAAATAATACGAATCTGGTCAAGCAACATGACACGCATCAACTGATGTGGGAATGTCATATCCGAAAAACTCATTTTCACATCTGCACATCTGACCAGTTCGTTTGAAGTTCCCAGAGAACCACCGATCAGAAAGGATACTGCTTCATATTCCCGCTCTTCTGCCTGACGGATAATTGCCGCGAACTGTTCGGTTGTATATTTTTTACCTTCTATGCAAAGAGCGATCACAAAATCTTTTTTACCGATACTTGCAAGACTGTTTCTGCTTTCTGTTTCAATAATCTTCTGCTTTACAGCATCGGATGCATTCTTCGGTATTTTTTCATCCTCACTCTGAATGATCTCTACCCGGTTCTTTTTATTGATCTGTTTACAGAGTTCCTGTATCTGACTGCTATAATATTCTTCTTTTATCTTTCCAACACATATGATCTTGAACAGCATCATGCATCTCCATTTTCTATCTCTGATCCAGCTTTATCTGGTCAAACAATTTCTTTTCCGCTTCATTTTTCTTATGCGTAAACATACTGACAATGATCGTTACCGCCAAAGCAAATACAAAGGATGCAGTTCCCGCACTCAGTTCTGTTGATACCGCCAGTGTATTTCCTTCTATCATCGGTACAAAATACCAGACAGAACAAACCGCAAGCCCTGTAAACAGTCCTGCAAAAATTCCCGGTCTGCTTGCTGCTCGCCAGACAACTGCCAATATACATGGAGCTGCCATTGCAGATGCATACTCCCATGAAACCGTGATCAGTTTCTGATACTCCGGCTTCCATATACCGACGATCACCAGTAATGCGCCTGAAAGAATAACCAGCAGGCCTATATCTGCCACATTCTGCTGTTTTTCATTCCTGATCCATTTCATTTTTGGCAGAAGTCCCCGAGCTACTTCCATACTCATTGCAAATATACGCTCGGTCAGACACAACAACGTAATAACCAAAACTCCAAGTATAACATATCGGATCTCTGTCGGAACTTCCAGCTTATGACATAAGGCTGCAATATAAGTCCGGAGCAGTTCGTCAATTCCAGAATCAAGCGTCACCTTTAACGGATAAATACATACTGCATTTAACAATGACCAGACACTGATCACAACAATCATCACGCCTGTATACAGGATTGACAACACCCGTCCACGATCCAGCTCATGACTGTCCTTTGCTTCAAATGCTCCATTAAATAAAAATGGAAGTCCAAGACAGCCAAGTCCCATACCGACCATGGATATAATATATGTAACACCGGTCTGTGTGCCGTTATAATACAGAATATTCAGATATACACTGGTTCCGCCCTTCATATGCAGCTTTCCATAAATATCGAGAAGCTCCGATGGTTTATTTACCATAAACAAACTGATGACCAGCACAAAGAATACAAACAGCAATATTATATAGAAGATACTCCTTATTACACTTCTTACTTTATTTCCGAGTATACACATATAAATGCTTAAGCTCACCACGATTCCTACGGCAACCCAGTGATATTCCATGCCAACCGTCTTGCTGATCACCTTACTCCCATATTCCAGCAATGCTGCAGTCATAGACAGAAGGATCAGCAGCCATACAACAAGAAAGCTGTCCTTTAATATAACCGACCGGTATCTGTCATATAAAAATTCCCACATACTTCCGATGGTCTTCCGGGAAAGATCCCGATAAGAACGGAGCCGCTTTACCAGAAACAACCAGGCAAATGTTGTACCGACAAACAGACCAATATTGATAAAACACACACCGGCTCCATATACTCCGATCACCGGTGGCAGCAGGACCAATGACCAGAGCAGCATCTCTGCCATTGAATTATTTCCAGCCAGCAGTGCCCCGTTTAATGTATTTTGATCATTCTGAAATAAATATTTTCTTTTGCTTCTGCTCATATCAAAGACTCCTTCAAACCCACCCGGGTTCCGATCATTTTTTACTGCTTTATGTTCTCACTATCCGCTTCTTCGTGTCAAGTCTCTTTTTATATAATTTTTCTATATTTCTTTTTTATTTCTATTATATTATTACAAATTTGTAAGCATCCTAATAAAAAATATAGAACAAGAAAACTATCTATGTTATAATATCCAAGCATGTAAATTTTGTTTTACATAGTCATTACATGATTTTGACATTTATTCAGAAGGTAATTTTTATTCACAGGAGGATATGGAAGTGGACTTTTTTTCAATTCTGACTTTACTTGGAGGCGTAGGACTGTTCCTGTTTGGAATGAACATGATGGGCGATTCCCTGAAGAATCTGGCAGGAGGAAGTCTGGAACGGATACTTGAAAAACTGACAACCGGTAAGAGTCAGGCAACCGGCGCGATTAAGGGCTTTGGTCTTGGTACCGGTGTAACAGCGATCATTCAGAGTTCTGCAGCAACTACGATCATGCTGATCGGTTTTGTAAATGCCGGCATCATGAAGCTTGGTCAGGCGATCCCTGTTGTATTTGGTGCCAATGTCGGTAGTACCGCAACCGCGCAGATTTTACGTCTTGGTGATCTTGGCGAAGATATGTTTATCCTCAAATTATTAAAACCGTCTTCTTTTGCACCCGTTCTGATCGGTATTGGTGCTTTTATCATTCTGTTTGCCCATAAGAAAAACATAAAGATATCGCCGGTATCTTAGTCGGTCTTGGTATCTTATTCCTTGGTATGAATACAATGGAAGCTGTGTTCGCTCCTTTAAAAGAATCTGAAGCATTCCAGAATCTGTTCATTTCTTTCAGCAATCCACTCCTTGGTATCCTGATTGGTCTTGTCTTAACAGCGATCATCCAGAGCTCCTCTGCTTCAGTCGGTATCCTTCAGGCATTATCCTCAACAGGAGTTGTTTCCTATGGTTCTTCGATCCCTATTATTATCGGTATTAATATAGGAAAATGTTTCGCCATCCTGCTCGGCAGTATCGGTGCAAACAAAAAGGCAAAACGTGTTGCCATGTCCTATCTGTTATTTAATATTATCGGTGCGATTTTCTTCGTTGTTGTGATCTATGGACTTCAGTTGTTTATCACCTTCCCATTCATAGATAAGATCATCAACCGTGGTGTAATCGCAAACCTACATTTTATGTTTAACTTTATCATTGCGATCCTGCTGCTTCCATTCGCAAATAAGATCGCAGATCTGACCGGTAAGATCATCGGCGACGATAAAGAATCCAAAATTGACAAAGAGCTTGCATCTCTCGATCCAATGCTTCTTGATACACCAAACATTGCTCTTACCCAGGCGCAGAAGGTAATGTTCTCCATGACAGACTCCATCAAGGAAAACTTCGAACTTGGAAGTCAGTTATTATCGGAATATAATGAAGAAACTGCTGGAAAACTTCTGGAAAATGAGATGTTCATTGATAAATGTGAAAGTGCGTTAAACGAATATCTGTTAAAGATCACCTCCAAGCGGCTGCATTCATCCGAACGAAAGCTGGCATCTGAATTATTAAACAGTGTCAGTGACCTGGAACGAATCGGTGACCACTGTGAAAATCTTCTGATCGTCGGCAGAAAGATCACCGATGAAAAAATCTCCTTCTCCACACAGGGAACCATGGAGATCAATACGCTCTTACAGGCTACAGCCAATATCATTGATACAACCTTTATGGCATTCAAAAACGATGATTTAACGGCTGTCTCCCGTATCGAGCCACTTGCTCAGTCAATCACAGAGGTAAAAGAGATCATCAAAGATCACCATGTTATCCGTTTACAGACCGGAGACTGCGATATCGACGGTGGTTTTGCTCTTGTAGATATCCTGACCAGTCTGGATCGTATCGGAAGTCACTGTTCTAATATCGGACTTCATATTGCAAAGAAATTAACTACAGATTCCTTTGACGAAATGCACGGTCATATCTACACAAATGGATATAAGACCTCCGAAGAATATAAAGCACTCTACTGCTACTACATGTCTCTGTACTCTGATCCGATCACCGAAAAGTATAAGGCGAGCCTGCCAGAGCTGGAACATAAGATCTCGCAATCAGATGCAAATAAATCTTCTGCTTCGAAATCTGTGGATCTGAACACAGCTAAGGCAGATAAAAACGAACAGCAGGCAAAAAAAGAGCCTAAATTAAAAGAGATCAAGAAGACAAAGATTGAAAAAGTAAAACAGAAGAAAGACTCTAAGAAAAAATAAAGATTATTCTGATAATAAGCATTATAAAAAGATACTCTGATCACGGGATCATACAGGTCCTTTGCTTTCAGAGTATCTTTTTTATTTCCTTTTATTCTTTAATACTGCATTTTATTATTATTTGATCTTGTATCTCGTTTAGACAGATATACATAATGACTCTATCTCAATCACGGCTTTCAATTACAATTAATAATCCGGATTCAAATTCGATTAGACCGCACTCTGCAATCAGCTCATTGCTGACGCCGATGCTTTCTCCAAGCTTCAATGTAAGCCCCTGTGCATTATAATAAAAACCCTGAAGTGTTACACCGGTCACCTGTTCCGTATATGGAAGCAGTGACACATATCTGTATGCATCGGTACGCTTCACGATATGTTGGTGTGCTGTCATCGTGATCCTGTTATGCTCGTCGATCAGATATGCCGATATTTCGGTCTCTGCAAACTGCTTTAATAAGCCAATATTGGCAAGAGTATGATCCATACGGGTTCCGGTTGCTCCAACCAGAATTACTTCATCCGGTCTGATCTCCTGCTCCAGTATATAAGAGATTGCAACATGGGTATCTGTAAAATCCTTATGTGTATCCAGATCCAGAAATTCTGTCTTTTCCCGATATGATGCTACAATATCTGTCTTTGCCGAATCAAAATCTCCAATAACCAGATCCGGAAGTATGTCACATTCCTGACAGATTTCAAGTCCTTTATCACATGCTATTATTTTTTGAAAATCATAATCGGAAAGAACCGTTTCAAGCACTTTTTTTGAAACGGTTCCTCCTGTAACAACTAAATATCGATTCATATATCCTGTTACCTGTTCCGGCAGACAGCAGATCTGCTTTCTGCCTTTTTATTACTTTCTATTGTATTTCTGAAAAAATCTTATGGAAGGCTTTTACATTCTCAACCTTATCTCCCTTGAATACTGCAGATCCGGCAACTAATACATTTGCACCTGCCTGAATGATCTCAGCCACATTAGAAAGAGTGACACCGCCGTCTACCTGAATATCTGTCTGAAGTCCACGGCTGTTTAACAGTGCTCTGGTCTCTGTAATCTTCCGAAGGGAAGATGGAATAAACTTCTGTCCTCCAAAGCCCGGATTTACTGACATGATCAGAATCATATCTACATCCTCTAATACATAATCAAGTACCGATAATGGTGTTGCAGGATTTAATGCAACTCCGGCTTTCATTCCCAGCTCTTTTATGGCTGCGATGGTTCTGTGAAGGTGCTTGCAGGCTTCTGCATGTACTGTTACGATATCTGCTCCACAATTCTTATAATCCTGTAAGAAACGCACCGGTTCATCAATCATAAGATGAACATCAAACACCTTATCAGATACCGGACGAACACTCTTGATAACCGGTGCTCCAAATGAAATATTCGGCACAAAGGACCCATCCATAACATCCAGATGAATATATTCACTTCCTGCCTGATCTATGATCTGTATATCTTCTGCCAGATGTCCAAAATCCGCAGACAATACTGATGGGGACAGCTTTAACATTACCATTTCCTCTTTTCCTTTAATTCGTTGTATATCATAACATAATCATCATACCGCATCTTACTGATTCTGCCATCGCTGACAGCTTTCTTTACCAGGCATCCCGGTTCACTAATGTGATTACACATGTTAAATTTACAGGTTCCTGTATATGCTGCAATCTCAGGAAAATACAGCTTCAGATCTTCTGCTTCGATTCCTTCTGTATATAACGAACTGAAACCCGGTGTATCCATAATATAAGTATCATCATCTACAAACATCAGCTCTGAATGTCTCGTTGTATGTTTTCCACGCTGGATCTTTTCACTTAAACCTCCCGTCTGCACATTGGCATCCGGAAATAATGAATTCAGTGTCGATGACTTGCCTACACCTGAAGGTCCTGCAAATACCGTTGTTTTTCCTTTTATAACTGCTTCCAACACATCAATCCCATAGCCGCTTTCGGCACTGATAAACAATACCTCATAGCCACTCTTTGTATAAGATCTGCATATATCTTCACTCTGACGAAAGCCCTCCAGATCCACTTTATTAAAGCAGATCACTGTAGAAACCTCATGCTGCTCCATATTGATCAGAAAACGGTCAAGCAGATTGAAGTTAGGTGCTGGTGCAGACACTGCAAAAATAATTACAGTCTGATCTACGTTTGCAACTGCAGGTCTGTTTAACCAGTTAAATCTGGGCAATATATCTTCAATATTGCCCAGATTCTTCTCTTCATCTAATATCTCTATCTCAACATTATCGCCTACCAAAGGTTTAATCTTTCGATTCCGGAAGACACCCTTTGCTTTACATTCATATGTGATGCCGTTTTCACAGACAACATAGTAGAAACCACCAATGCCTTTTATGATCTTACCTGTCATACCTGCACCTATTCCTTTGTAAAGGATGCTGACAAGCCACTGGTGTTAAAGCTTGATGTTACATCCTGTCCTTCTGAATCTGTGATCATAACCGTAAATGTACCGGAATCCTCTGATAAACCGCTGATGGAATCTGCTCCGCCGATATCCAGTGGGAAGGACTCCTCTCCGGCTGCTCCGGAATATATCTTATAAGTTGCATCTCCGATCGTATAAGATACGGTCACTGATACATTACCTGCTGCCTCAAAATCATATCCTGCATTTGTGATAGCACCTGTAAATTTAACTGTATAGGAAACTGTTTCCGGTCCGTCACTGATCACATACTTGATCGTTGAACCTTCTTCTACCTTACTGTCTGCATCAATTTCCTGGCTGATCACCTTTCCTGCTTTTACATCATTACTGTATGCATGGCTTGGATTTCCAACCAATCCTGCATCACTCAGCAGAGATTCTGCTTCCTTCTCTGTCTTACCTACCAGATTTGGCACCGGTACATCCTGTACCTCTTTACCATTGCTGACAATGATCTTAACAGTAGAACCCTCCGGCTGCATTGTCTTTGCTTCCGGCGACTGATTGATTACATAATTTTTCTCTACTGTATCGTCATATTCATAACCATGGGTAACCGTAAAGCCTGCTTCTGTAAGCAAGGTTGTTGCCTGGTCATCGGAATATCCTCTGACATCCGGAACTTCTTTATCTTCCTTGCCTTCTGAAACCGTTACAACAATCTCCTCATCTGCTGAGACCGCCGTTCCTTCGTCTACGCTCTGACTGATTACATAGCCCTCCTGAACGTCATTGTCCTTCTTTGTTTCAAATGTATAATTTGTGAATCCTGCTTTTTTCAGTTCTTCTTCTGCTGCTGTTTTATACAGACCTACTACATTGACCATTGGAATCGTTGCCTGTTCACTTGTAGTAACATCATCTGTACTGGCATCACTGTTCTCATCTGTATCGTCAGTACTTTCTGTTGCTTCCGTAGTCGTCGGTGTATCTGTCGTATCCTTCTTTCCGGAGAATAGCTTGAAACCGGCAATCTTCGAAATCAATAATGCAACAAGGATTGCAATGATAACTACAACTGCAATACTTGATATCATAATGATCTTTTTCAGTTTTGGATCCAGCTCATCCAGTTCTGCATCGTCATCATCTTCCGGCTGTCTGAGTTCTTCCTCGTCCTCCTCCTCATCGTCGTCATCATCAAACAGATTATCAAATTTGGAAGGTGGTATGATCGGTGTGTCTTCCGGATGCTCTTCCGGTTCCAAATCTTCCTCATCCAACACAGGCTCATTCATCTGCCTTCCTTCTTTGATTGCTTTCATTTCATCCGAGGTCATTTCAACCGTTGGCGAACTTGGCACGATTGGAGGCACAACAACACAGTCAATATCCGGATTTGCCTGCACGCGCTTCAGATCTGCGATCAAAGCACTTGCTGTCAGATATCTGCGCTCTGCCTTCTTCTGTGTGCATTTCAAAATAATCTTTTCCAGACTCGTCGGTATGTCCGGATAATATTCTCTAGGGGAGATCATCTCACCCTGTATATGCATCAATGCAACCGCAACATTATTCTCTCCCTCAAATGGCACATGTCCGGTTACCATTTCATACATAGTGATACCAAGCGAATAAATATCACTTCTTTCATCACTGAAGCCGCCTCTTGCCTGCTCCGGGGAAATATAATGAACACTTCCCATGGCATTTGCTGTCATAGTATTGGAAGAAGCTGCTCTTGCAATACCAAAATCTGTAACTTTGATTCCGCCATTTTTTGACACAATAATATTCTGTGGCTTTATATCTCTGTGGATCGTATGATTCTGATGGGCTACTTCCAGTCCCTGTGCGATCTGGATCGCAATATTAATTGCCTCATCTGATTTCAGTCTTCCCTTTTCCTGAATATATTCCTTTAAGGTAATTCCTTCTACCAGTTCCATTACGATATAGTAAATGCCATTGTCCTCCCCGACATCATATACATTTACGATATTCGGATGGGATAATCCGGCTGCTGACTGCGCCTCGATCCTGAATTTTGTTACAAAATTCACATCGGAACTGAATTCCGGCTTTAAAACTTTTATTGCTACATATCGGTTCAGCACATGGCATTTTGCCTTATAAACCTCAGACATTCCGCCCGTACCGATCAATTCTATTATCTCATAACGATTACTGAGTATCATTCCTGGATTTAACATGTTTACACCTCTCACTATTTTACAGCAACCACAACGGAGATATTATCTTTTCCTCCGTAATAGTTCGCTCTGTCAATCAATTTTTCAACCGCTGCTGTAATATCCCCGCTGTCTTCCATCACGATTTCTTTTATCTCATCATCCTCGATCATATTGGTCAAGCCATCTGAACATAACAAAATCCTGTCATTTTCCTTCATATCTAACTCAAAGAAATCGATCATGACCTTATCTGATATTCCCAGTGCTCTGGTTATTATATTTTTTTCGGGGTGATTTCTGCCTTTATTTCTGTCTAACTGTCCGGATCGTATCAATTCCTCCACAAGGGAATGATCCAGAGTTACCTGTCTGATATCATTATCTATAAAATACAGCCGGCTGTCCCCGATGTTTGCAACATACAGGGCATCTTCCTCACATACAGCCGCCACAAGGGTCGTTCCCATCCCTTTCAGATCTTCGTTCTCCCTTGCCATTCTGTATATCTTATCATTTGCATAAACAATCGCTCTTTTTAGAACGGATACCGAATTGTTCAACGTGCTTTCTTTTATATATTCTGTTACACATTCAATCGCAGTCCTTGATGCAACATCACCAGCTTTATGACCACCCATACCGTCTGCTACTATGTACAGATTTGGCAGTGGCCCAATTGGCTCATCACAAAAGAAAATGCTGTCCTGATTCTGGGCTCGTTTCTTACCGATGTCTGTTCTACCATCCGATCTCATCTGATGCCTCCCGTCTAAAAAGTCTCTTTTGCCTCTTCATATTTTCTTCGAAGCTGTCCACAGGCAGCATCAATATCTCTGCCCATACTTCTTCTTATTGTAACATTTATATCTTTCTTTTCAAGTATATATTTGAATTTTTCAACAGAATCACCGAGTGAACGACAATACTCACGCTCTTTGATCGGATTTACCGGAATCAGATTCACATGTCCATGCATATTTTTTAGAAGCTCCGCCAGCTTATATGCATGCTCCGGTGTATCATTTTCATCCTTCACCAATGAATATTCAAAGGTTACCCTTCTGCCTGTTTTTTCAAAATAATACCTGCATACTTCCATCAGTTCTGCGATCGAATACTTATTTGCAATCGGCAACAGTTTTCTTCTGTCTTCATCCGTCGGACTATGAAGAGACAAAGCAAATGTAATAGAAAGTTCCTCATCTGCCAGTTTTTTTATTTGTGGAACCAGTCCGCAGCTTGAAACCGTAATATTTCTCTGGCTGATATTTTTGCCCCGCTCGTCATTGATGATCCGGATGAAACGGATCAGATTATCATAATTATCCAGAGGCTCTCCGGTTCCCATTACAACAATATTTGACACGCGTTCTCCTGTGATCCGTTCGATTGCATAGATCTGATCAAGCATCTCTGATGCTTCCAGATTCCGAATCAGACCGCCTATTGTAGAGGCGCAGAACCGGCATCCCATACGGCATCCGACCTGAGAAGAGATACAGACGGAGTTGCCATGCTTATACCGCATCAGCACACTTTCCAATACATTTCCATCCTGTAAACGGAACAGAAATTTATTGGTTCCATCCTGTTTTGATACCAGTCTGGTCACCTCTTCTACACCATGCATGCCCTGCTTTTTTATCTCCTCGATCAGTTTCTTTGGAACATTTGTCATTTCTTCCGCATCTGCAATTCCTTTTTCATGCACCCATTCAAATATCTGTTTTGCACGGAATGCCGGCTGTCCGACTGCCTGTACCCAGACTGCCAGTTCATCAAACATCATGGAGCGGATATCCAGTTTTTTTATATCTTCTATCTCTGTAAACATATCTTTCTCTTCCTGAACCATAGAATAACCGGAAAAGTGCTCTGCTCTCCGGTATCAATTTTCTTATCTGCTATTTCCGTCTGCGCAATCTTGAAATAAAAAATCCATCGCAGTGATCCACTCCCTGCAGCAAAGTGATATACCCTTTTTCTGCACGTTTTTTTAAACATTCCGGCATATAGTCAGAAAGGCTTTCCAGTTCGTACTCTTCATGTGCCTTTAAAAATGCTGTCACGTTTTCTTCATTCTCGATCCGGTCGATCGTACAGGTGGAATAGATCAGTGTTCCTCCCGGTTTTACATAGGCGGCACAGACATCCAGAATCGTCTTTTGTATTGCTGCAAGTTCTCTTACCATATCCTCTGTTACATGATATTTAATATCATTTTTTCTCGCCATAACACCAAGTCCGGAACAGGGAAGATCTGCAAGAACAACATCTGCTTTCTCAATCATATCCGGATCCGGAATCGCTGCATCCCATACCTTTGTTGATACGTTATGAAGCTCTAACCGTTCCAAATTCTCATCGATCTTATCAACCTTTTCTTCTGAGATATCACGCGCATATACATGTCCCTGTTCTCCGGTCTGTTCTGCCGCATACATGGTCTTTCCGCCGGGAGCTGCACAGACATCAAGAATCACATCACCCGATCTGATCCCTGCTGCAAGCACCTGCAGGCTGGAGCTCTCATCCTGAACCGTAAACAAGCCTTCATGGAATCCCGGAACCGTACGGATATAATCATATCCTGAAATAATCAGGGACGTCTGATTATAATATCCTTTTTCTACTTTTATGCCTTTTTCGATCAGAATATTCCGAAATTTCTCAGTTGTCGTCTGCATCGTATTTACACGGATCGTTGTGCCACGCTCCTGTTCGCCTGCCTGTAGGATCTGCTCTAACTGGTCTGTACTGTATTCCTTTAACAGAAATCCCACCAGCTCCTCCGGAACTGAATATTTCACAGACAGATATGATTCTACACCATCCTCCATGGAAGGATAAGTAATTGCAGCTTTGTTCCTGCATACACTCCGGAGCACGCCATTTACATACCCTTTTAATGTCCGGAACCCTCTTTTTCCTGTCAGGTTCACATATTCATTACAGGCAGCTTCATCCGGTACTGCATCCATATAAAAGATCTCATATGCTGCCATCCGTAAAATACAGCGGATGACCGGCTTACATTTTTTAATTTTTGTTTTTGAAAATTGATTAAGAATATAATCCAATCTGATCTTCTGCTCTGTTACACCCTCCGTCAACCGGCTGATGTAAGCACGTTCTTTTTTATTCATAAATTGATTTGCCCGGAGTGCTCCACCTAGAGCATCCCCTGCAAATCGATCATTACGGTCAATATCAAGCAGAATATCCAGAACGATCTCTCTTGAAGTTTTACTCATATATCATCTGACCTGTCTTAAGTTTATTTCCTGCAAGAAATGCTGCACAATCCATCGGCTTCTTGCCTTCCGGCTGAAGCTTTCTTATCATTAATGCTCCATTTCCACATGCAACCGTAAAGTTTTTCTTCGTCACACGAACGATCATTCCCGGAACGATCTGTGTTCCATCCTCCAATGCCTCCTCCGGTTGTTCACAAACGGAAGCCTCATAGATCCGTACAGTCTTCTGATTCATCTTCGTATAAGCAACCGGCCATGGCTGTAACCCACGGATCAGTCGTTCCAGAGAAGCTGCATCTTTTGTAAAATCAAGCTCTCCCATTTCTTTCTTCAGCATGGATGCGTAACAGCTTAACGAATCATCCTGTGGTGTCCGTATAGCTGTATGGTTTTCAAGCTTTGAAAGTGTAGACAGGATCAGCTCTGCACCTGCGTCTGCAAGTTTATCGTGAAGCGTAACTCCGGTATCGGTATCTTTGATCGGAACAACCGTCTTTTCGATCATATCTCCGGTATCTAATCCCTTTGCCATATACATCGTAGTAACACCGGATTCTGTCTCACCATTAATGATCGTCCACTCAATCGGAGCTGCTCCTCTGTATTTTGGAAGCAGTGACGCATGGATATTGATGCATCCGTACTGTGGAATATTTAAGATAGATTCCGGAAGGATCTGTCCATAGGCTGCTACAACGATAGCATCCGGCTGATAATCCCGGATAATCTGAACATTTTCTTCCTCCCTGAGTTTTATCGGCTGATAAACTGGTATATCAAGGGAAAGTGCCTTTTCCTTAACAGGTGTCGGCTGAAGTGTTTTTCCTCTTCCCTTCGGTTTATCCGGCTGCGTAAAACATGCAAGAACCTTGTGTCCTGCATCTACGATTGCCTGCAAAGGCTTTACAGCAAATTCAGGGGTTCCCATATATATAATATTCATACGATTGTATCTGCCTCCTTATAGTCATCTGGTAATTCTTTTATTCTGTCTCGTATAAGCCATCTTCTACTTTATCTTTATATAAGATCCCATCCAGATGGTCAGTCTCATGGCAAATTGCCCGTGCCAGAAGTCCTTCCCCTGTTACTGTGATCTCATTCATATCTCGATCCAGAGCTTTGCACACAACATGCATAGGTCTTGTCACCTGACCAACCTTACCCGGAAGGCTCAGACAGCCTCATCTCCGGTCTGTTCGCCGGAAGTCTCTATGATTTCCGGATTAATGAGCGTCAACGGATTCTTATCTCCGATATCAATTACAACGATTCTTTTTACAATTCCTACCTGTGGCGCTGCAAGCCCGACACCATTTGCCTCATACATGGTATCAAACATATCATCGATCAACTGAGATAACCGTGGAGTCATCTCCTTAACAGGCTTACATATCTTTCTTAAAATACTGTCGCCATCGATTCTTATCTTTCTTGTTGCCATCTCACGTTCTCTCCTTAATACATATTTAAAGGATTAAAGTCAAATTGAAGACTTAAATCCTGAACTTCTTTTTTCTCTGATATATATTGTTCTATCCGATCTTTTAAAACCACCAGCTCATTATACCGATAATTCTTAATATAGACAACCCTTCTGTAAATATCACGGATTTTTGCAATTACCGGAGCTGACGGTCCGATTATCTTCATGTTCCGATCATCTACCGAACAGCTTCTGATATAATCACAGATATCTTCCGCCATCTGATCCAGAAAAGCTTCATCTGAACTTACCATCAATACCACCATCATATTCCATTCCGGCGGATATTTCATCAGTCCCCGATATGCCTCTTCTTCTTTATAAAAATAAGAATAATCCTGTTCGGCTGCTGCTTTTATCGCATAATGCTCCGGCTTATAGGTCTGGATCACAACCTTTCCCGGCTGTTCCCCTCTTCCGGCTCTTCCTGCCGCCTGGGTGATCAGATCAAAGGTTCGTTCTCCTGCCCGGTAATCATTCTGAAACAGCGTAAGGTCTGCAAGAATGATCCCAACCAGTGTTACATTTGCAAAATCATGTCCTTTTACGATCATCTGTGTTCCGACCAGAATATCAGCTTCTCCGTTTCCAAACTTTTCCAGGATCTGTTCATGCGCATTCTTCGCAGTTGTTGTATCCTTATCCATACGAAGGATCCTCGCCTGTGGAAACAATCTCTGTACCTCTTCCTCCACCTTCTGAGTTCCGGTTCCATATCCGCCGATCAACCCTGAATGACAGGACGGACATACTTTTGGCTGAGGCATCTGGAATCCACAATAATGACAGATCATCCGGTTATTTTCATGCCTGGTCAGGCTGACATCACAGTGCGGACATTTAAGTGCCTCACCACAGTTTCTGCATGAAACGAAGCTGTTATATCCTCTTTTATTGATAAATAACATTACCTGCTGCCTGCGGGCAAGCCGATCCGCGATATCATCTGCAAGCTCCCTGCTTATGATAGATCGGTTTCCTGCTTTTAATTCCTTTCTCAGGTCAACGATCGAGGTCTTTGCGAGCTGTCCGCTTCCCGCTCGTTCATGCAGTTCAAGCAAACGATACGTCCCGTTAAGTGCCCTGTGATAACTCTCAACGGACGGAGTTGCCGAACCAAGCAGTACACTTGCATGTTCAAGCTCTGCCCGCTTTACTGCAGTCTCACGGGCATGATATTTTGGCGGATAATCACTCTTATAACTGGATTCGTGTTCCTCATCTATAATAATGATTCCCAGATTCTGAAATGGTGTAAATAATGCCGAACGTGGACCGATCACAACATCTACATCCCCGTTCTTTGCCCGCATGAACTGGTCATATTTTTCTCCATCACTCAATCTGGAATTCAGGATTGTCACCCGGTCTCCAAAGTAATTCCTGAAATACCGTACGGTCTGATATGTCAGTGCAATTTCCGGGATCAGAACGATCGCCTGTTTTCCCATCTCCACTGTTTTCTTTACAATATTCACATAGACTTCTGTCTTACCGCTGCCGGTAATTCCATGCAGCAGATAAGTCTGTTGATGTCCCTGTTCCATATCATGGGTTATCTCATCTACTACAATCTGCTGTTCTTTGTTTAAAGTGATCTGAAATCCCTCTTTATAGTCATAAATCCCCGCCGTCCGATATCGTTCTTTGCTGATGACTGCGATGATTTTTTCCTGCTGCATCGCTTTCAGTGTAACCGAAGAGATATTCAGTCTCTGTCTGACAATATCCATTGACAGATACCGTTCCGGCAATTCTTCCAGCGCCTGTAGCAGCCGCAGCTTCGCCTGTGCATGTTTTTTCTGATATCGTTCTCTGACCTGTGCTAACTGTTCTGCATCCATCTGATCCGTCAGCACAACCATCTGATCCGTCAACTGCCGGATCGTCTTCTTTACCGGCATTACCATGCGGATTGCATTGATCATTGTAGATCCATAGTTCTCCCGGATCCATGCAGCGAGCGCAAGCAGTCGTCCTTCCACCGGAACCGACCGATCACAAAGTTCTGCAATCTTCTTGATCCGATCCGGCTGATATTCCGTCTGATCCGAAAAACCGATCACATACCCTGTACGAAGGTGGTTGCCTCTGCCAAATGGGATTTTAACCATGCTTCCTATCTGGATTTTTTCCTGTAATTCATCCGGTATCCGGTATTGAAACGGCCGGTCAATGGCTTCATGCGAAATATCGATTATTATATCCGCATATCTTGGTAACATCTTCTTCCTCCAGTATCTCCCGGATCAGGTCTCTCTCATCCATGTGATATTTCACACCCTTGATCTCCTGATAATCCTCATGTCCTTTACCTGCAAGTACGATCACATCGCCCGGTTCCGCATGCATGATAGCATACCGAATTGCTTCCTTCCGGTCAATGATCTCTACATATTTTCCTGTTGTCTTATCGATTCCTGTTTTTATATCATTGATGATTGCCTGTGGATCTTCTGATCTTGGATTATCCGATGTTATGATCGTGAGATCTGCCATATTTCCGGAAACCTCGCCCATCTCAAATCTTCTCTCTTTGGAACGGTCTCCTCCACATCCAAACAGGCTGACCAGTCTGCCAGGATTATATTCACGCAATGTTTCCAAAATGCTTTCAAGACTGACTGCATTATGTGCATAGTCGATCATGATCGTGAATTTGTCTGAGATTGGGATCAGTTCTACTCTTCCCTTTACCTTAATTGTTTTCAGGATTGCCTGTATCTTGTCAAATGAAACGCCCATCAGATCTGCAACTGCAATCGCTGCCAGTGAATTATAAATACTGAAATTACCCGGAAGATTAACCAGAACATCACCATTTAATTTTCCAGACAAATGATAACCAATACCCAGATGTCCGTCTTTGTTATACAGATTATGATCGTTTGCCTTGTAATCATAATCGCCATGAATTCCATAAGTCACAATCTTGCAGGCTGCATGCTCTGTCATCGTATCTACATGTGCATCATCTGCATTGAAGATACCCGTTTTGCACATCGTGAATAATTTGCTTTTCCACATTGCATATTCTTCAAATGTCTTATGTTCATTTGGTCCGATATGATCTCTGGAAAGATTTGAGAAAATACCGTAATCAAAATCAACCCCTGCCACACGGTCAAGCATCAATCCCTGTGAAGACACTTCCATAACAACACTGTCTAAGCCATTGTCGAGCATGTCCTTTAACTTCTTATGCACGATCATGGATTCCGGTGTCGTATTGTTCGCCGGTATGACTTCTTTTCCATCCATGATCTCAATTGTACCAATCAGTCCGGTCTTGTGTCCTGCACTCATCAGCATCTCACGGATCATATATGTTGTTGTTGTCTTGCCCTTTGTTCCTGTAATGCCGATCACTGTCAGCTTGGACGAAGGATTTCCATAAAAATTGCTGCTGACGATTCCCATCGCATACCGGGTACTTTCAACCTTTACGATCAACACACCCGGAACTGGATTTACGTCCTTCTGGACGATCAGACAGACAGCTCCTTTTTCTGTTACATCTTTTATATATTCATGCCCATCAAACTTGGCTCCCACTATACAGAAAAACAATCCCTGTGCTCCAACTTTTCTGGAATCATTATAAATCTCTTTTATCTCAATATCTTCATCTCCGCAGATAACCGAATACTGCAGTCCCTTTAATAATTCGCTTGCTTTCATATGCTGCTCTCCTTTTTAGAAAAGAAAAAGGTTGCGCAAAAATGCAACAACCTCTTTTTTTATTAGTTATCTTCTTCGTCGTCACCGACAATCTTTACTTTGCCGCTGTAAAGCTCATCAACTGCTATGGATAAAGGCTTATTGCTTGCTGTATTTACAAGTGGCTCCTGTCCTGCTATTATCTCTCTTGCGCGCTTAGCAGTTGCAAGCACGATAGAATATCTGCTCTGAACTACCGGATGTTCTCCAGGTTCAACCTCTGAATTTACAACTGCCATTAAGTCTGTGTATGATGGATGTAACATAAAATTATATCCCCTTTCTATATTTTTTCTTACCAGATGCCTTTCAGGTCATCTCTTATTTCTTTTATATAAGCCTGATTATTTGATGTTCTGCATGCATAGCCTACGATCACTGAATTCACCGTCTGTATACATTCTTCCAGATCATCATTGATCACTATGTAGTCATATTTATCCATGTCTGCAGACTCTTCTGTTGCTTTCTTTAAACGCTTCAGAATTACATCCTCTGCTTCCGTTCCTCTGCCCCGCAGTCTGTCGCGCAGGCTGTCAATGCTCGGTGCACTGATAAAGATCAGCAATGCATCAGGGTACTGTTCTTTGATCTTCATAGCACCCATGACTTCTATCTCAAGGATAATATTTTTACCCTGATTCAGACTTTCTTCCACAAATTTTCTTGGTGTACCATAGTAATTCTCAACATATTGTGTCCACTCGATAAATCCGCCATAATCTATCAGATTCTCAAATTCGCTCTTATCCATGAAAAAGTATTCTCTTCCATGTTCTTCTCCGGTCCGTGGACTTCTGGTTGTTGCTGATATCGATAATTCATATCCATAATCAGACACCAGTCTCTTTACAACGGTACCTTTTCCGACTCCGGAAAAACCTGAAATTACAATTAATGAACCTCTGTTTCCCATCTTTGTTTACTCCAAATTCTGTATCTGTTCTCTGACTTTTTCAATGTCCGTCTTTAATTCGATTGCACGGTTTGATACATCCAGTGAGTTTGCCTTGGAAAGGATCGTATTCGCCTCTCTGTTCATCTCCTGCGCAATAAAATCAAGTTTTCTTCCAACACTTCCACCTGCCTCCAGAATCTTTCTGGTGCTGTCAATGTGGCTCTTCAGACGAACCGTTTCCTCATCTACACAGATTTTATCCGCATATATAACAACCTCGGTTGCAATCCGGTTCTCATCGATTGCTGAGCTATCAATCAGTTCTGAAATCTTGTCGATCAATTTCTGACGATAAGCTGTTATAAGCTCCGGTGATACTTCTTCAATATAATCGACTGCAGCCGTCATATTGTCAAGCTTCTCCAGCAGATTAACCTTCAGGTTCTCACCTTCCACCATTCTTGACTTCACAAACTTATCAGCCGCCTCGTCAAGTGCACCTTGTATCAGGCTCCATAACTCATCTTCATCTACTGTCTGCTCTTCCAGAACAAAAACCTCCGGAAGTCTGCATATAATCGATGGACTGATATCATTTGTAAGATTAAAATCTGCTGCCATCTGATTCATATAGCCAACATATTCCTCTGCCAACTCTTTATTATATTTTACTGAGACATTTGTCTCGGTCAGATCTTCATAAGTGATAAAGACATCTACCTTACCACGTTCTATATACTTCTTTAAATATGCTCTTATAGTTGTTTCAAAAAAACTCAGTTTCTTTGGTGTTTTTACATTGATCTCGCAAAACCTGTGATTAACAGCCTTAATCTCCACAACTATCTTACGGGCTCCGGAAACGACTTCGCTTCGTCCAAAACCTGTCATGCTCTTAATCATAAAAATCACATTCTCCTTAAAACAATGGATACTATATTATACTTCAACCGCCATAAAAAATCAAATATTTTATCTCGTTACTTCTTCTATTCCACGGATCACCGGTTCTGCTATCATTGAATAATTCGTATGATAGATGACAAATCCCGGTTTGGCTCCTGCCGGCTTCTTCAGATTCATCCGTTTTGTATAGTCGATCTCCACCTTTGGATTCTCTCTTCCAGACGAATAATATGCTGCAAGCCTTGCCGCCTCTTCATAGGTCTGATCCGGAAGTTCTTCTGCTCCCTCCATCCGTACGATCACATGCGAGCCCGGCATCTTCTTTGCATGGAACCACATGTCCCCGCCATTTGCGAACTTAAATGTCAGTTCATCATTCTGCAGATTATTCTTGCCGACATATATATGAAAACCATCAGATGATATATAGTGATATGGCTTGCTCTTGCTGGTATGCTTATCCCCTTTTTTGCCATATCTTCCCTTGATATATCCGCTGATCATCAGCTCTTCTTTTACCTGAGCTAACGCATTTTCATCCAGTGTCATATCGATAAATGTCTGAACCGATTGTAGATATTCCAATTCATGTCTGGTCTCAACAGTCAGCTTTTCTAACGCCTCATATGTCCGCTTCTGCTTGTTGTACTTTGCAAAATACCGTTTGGCATTCTCAAGCACCGATATTGTCGGATCGAGTGGAATCTCGATTTCTTCATTTGTGTAATAATTCAATGCACGGAAGCTCTTTGTTCCCTGCTCCACTCCATATCCATAGGTATTGATCAGCTCACCATATACCTTATATTTCTCCCGACCTTCGGTATCCTTCATCTGCTTTAACTGCAGATCATATTTCTTGCTGGCTCTTTCAATCGCAGTTGAGATGATTTTCCGCAGATCTGCTGATTTCTGCCGGATTCTTGTTACCTTGCTCTTCTTAAAGTAATACTCATCTAAAACCTTTGAAATTTCATCCTTATCTTCTACCTGATAATTCTGATACATACTGAGTCTTACTGATGAAAATTCAACCGGAATATACCCATCATATACAATATTCGGCACATAGTTTTCTGTCTTTATATCGGAAACCATTTTCTCAAATTCCTGATACAGTTTCTCTTTCTGAATATCCGTTAACGCTGCTGTTGACTGTCCGCCATCGATTCCCACACGATAACAAAGCTCATTTGCGATCAGGGGTGAAATACCTGTAACTGAGGTATAAATTGCCTTTGTAACAGTCACAGGCTTTGTATATACCGCAGATGCAAAATAATCCTGATCTGCATCATATGGAGAACGCTTATCACCGGACGGCGGATATACATAAGCTTTACCTGGAAGGACCTCTCTCACCGAGCTTACCAGATGGGATATATGCTTGATACTGTCAATGATCATTCCATCCGCATCCGTGAAGATAATATTACTGTGCTTACCCATGATTTCTATAATAAGCTTCTTTTTGCACAGATCTCCCATCTCATCGAGGTGCTCGATCGTGAATTCCACGATACGTTCAAAGCCCGGCTGGCAGACATCTACGATCCTGCCATTTCCGATATGCTTACGAAGCAGCATACAGAAATTCGGAGCTGTCATCGGATTCTCCTTAGGCCCCTGCAGCAGATAGATCAGAGGCAGACTTGCATCTGCAGATAACAGTAAGCGGTAATTCTCCCTGTTGTTTTTTATAATAATATTCAGTTCATCATTTTCCGGCTGGTAGATCTTATAGATCCTTCCATCCACTAATTTCTTTTTCAGATCACTTACAACATTTGATATTACAACTCCGTCAAAAGCCATATGAAACCACCTTTCCTGCACAGATCCACCTGTTTTCGTACGACCGCAGCCCCAGATCTGTATGTTCTGCGGTAAAAAGGCAGAAAATGTATCGCAACATCTTCTGCCTGATTTTCATTTATGAAAAATGAGTTTAACCGTTTGTTTTATAATGAATTGTAAAGATCGTTATAGATCTTTGCTGAATTGTACCAGGAGTAATCCATTCTCATGCCACGCTCCTGAATACCATACCATGCGTCTTTGTTGTTATAATAAACTTCCTTTGCATAGTTGATCGCATCTAACAGCTCATATGCATTATAATTTGCAAATGAGAAACCTGTACCTGTATTCTCAAACTGGTTATATGGTTCTACTGTATCTTTCAGACCACCAGTCTCTCTTACGATCGGAACTGTTCCATAACGAAGTGCCATTAACTGGGTCAGACCACATGGCTCAAATCTGGATGGAACAAGCATAACATCACAGCCCGCATACATCTTATGGGATCTTTCATCCGAATAATAAATATTCGCAGAAACCTTTGCAGGATGAATGCCCTGATAATAACGGAACATATCTTCATATCTGCTGTCACCGGTTCCAAGAACGATGAACTGGACACCATCACAACAGATATCATTCATAATGCGATCAACCAGATCAAGTCCCTTCTGGTCTGTCAGTCTGGATATAATACCGATCACAAACTGTTTATCATCCTGTGGAAGTCCACATTCCTTCTGAAGTTCAACCTTGTTGATCTTCTTCAGTTCACGGAAATTGTCGACACTGTAATTCTTGTACACCTGTGAGTCTGTAGCAGGATTCCATACATCGTAATCAATTCCGTTTACAATTCCCCAGAGTGACTGCCATCTTGCACTCAGAAGCCCATCCAAGCCTTCACCGTAATATGGTGTCTGAATCTCTCTGGCATATGTGTTACTTACTGTTGTGATCTTGTCTGCATATACAAGACCACCCTTTAACATACTTGCATCTTTTCTGACTTCCAGCTTATCCGGTGTGAACACATAATCCGGAAGACCGGAATCTGCCTTGAGCGTATCGATATCCCACTTACCCTGGAACTGTAAATTGTGGATTGTCATAACAGACTTCATGCCACTGAAAAACGGATTTCCGGCAAATAACGTTTTCAAGTATACCGGAACCAGACCAGCCTGCCAGTCATGGCAGTGCAGAATATCCGGCTGGAATCCTACTGCCGGCAGAATACATAATGCTGCCTTTGAAAAGAAGCTGAACTTTTCAATATCCCACTTTACATCTCCGTATGGGGTAAATCCATTGAAGTAATATTCATTATCAATAAAATATACTTTTACTCCTTCGTATTCCAGATACATAACCCCGACATAATCATTCTTATATCCGATATCCATATAGAAATGGGTCAGATACTGCATTTTTTCTCTGTATTTATTTGGAATACAAAGATAGTTCGGCATGATAACCCGAACATCATATTCATTTCTGTCAAATATTTTTGGAAGTGTTCCTACAACATCCGCCAGACCACCCGTTTTGATAAATGGTACACACTCTGAAGCAATATAAGCAACTTTCTTCATCTTCTCTTATTTCCTCCCATGGAATAACTCCAAAATAATATTAATTTTATCATATTTATACATATAATTCAATGAATAAAGGTGCTGCATTTTATTGCAATTATAAAATTTGGCTGTAGACTTTTGGTCACTTTTCCATTATGATGAAAATGATCGGTCAACACAGTTTTGAATGGTATCCGGCATACCCGGAAATGACCGTCAATTTTATTTTAATAAGGAGACCAAACATGGCAAAACAGAATGATGATGAATTAGATGATATCGAAATGATGTCACTTGAACTCGACGACGGAACAAACCTCGAATGTGAGATTGTTGCTACCTTTGATGTTGAGGATACCTCTTATATTGCTTTGCTTCCTGTCGAAGCACCGGAAGGTTATGATGATGACGAGGTTCTTGTATACCGTTATATTGAACTTCCAAACGATGAATTCACACTGGAACCAATTGATGATGAAGAAGAATTCGATATGGTTGCTGATGCTTTTGATGAAATTCTGGATGAGATGGAATTCAATTCCATGTCTGAAGATGACTAATCATCTTCAGACACAGTAACCAGATTATTTTTTATCGTATATTCGATACTTAATGTTTTTGTAATCTGATCTTTTTCAAAATACACACAGATTTTTTTATCATCCACAAATGTTATGACACCTTTGCCATATCGTTTGTGGATGATTTTATTTCCAACCTGCAGCATATCATAGTCGATCACCATTTCTGTTACAAACCGGGAAATCTGTCCCGTCTTTCCATACACCACCTTCGGTACATAGATATACAGACCATATCGTGCCCTGGTAACGGCAACATAGAACATTCTCCGTTCTTCCTCCAGTTCCGCATCTGTGACCGATTTCTTATGGGGCGTCATTCCTTCTACTGCATTCATGATAAATACCTGATCAAACTCCAGTCCTTTTGCCCCATGCATCGTCGCAAGTACAACTGCATCCTTTGCGTGTTCCGCTGTTTTCCCCTGTTCCTTCAGTTTTATCCTGTATTCATTTAACAGGTTAAACCACTCAATAAAGGAATCGGCACCTCTTGCCATCTCCTGAAATTCATCCGCAATATCCATATACTCCTGTGGATCGATTCCTCTATATGAAGCATATTCCTTCAGATATTCATCATACCCAACCGCTTTCCTGATATAATTAACGGCTGCATATGGTTTTAATTCTGCGATTCTCCTGAAATCCGTTTCCAGGGTTACCAGATTCTGCACTATCCTGTGATTGTCCTTATAGAATTCCTGCATCCGCTCCAGATCTACCGGATCAGTTTCCAGACACTCCCGGCTTATATACCGGTTCGGTCGATTTATGATCCGTAAAAATAATGCCCGTTCTCGGTTTCCAAGTGCTGCCTTAATATAATCAAGGATATTCACAACGACAAAATGGGAAAACAGATCCGGCATATTATCCTTCATCCGGAATGGAATATTATTCTGCATCAGCTTCATTGCAAGTCCGGATGGTTCCGAATTGGTACGATAAAGAATAGCAATATCCAAATATGGGATACCCTGCTGATTCATCTCCCGGATTTTCTGTATGATACCATCTGTTTCCTGCCGCATTCCCTCGACTTCAATCACATGCACACGCTCACACTGACTTTTCTCAAATGCAGACCGGATCTCCTTCTGATACCGCTTCTTATTGTTCTTAATGATACGTCCTGCCGATTCCACGATTGCACTGCTGCATCTGTAATTTATACTTAAGCAGACCATCCGGGTATCCGGGAAATCATCCGGGAAGCCAAGCATGATCCTCGTATCTGCGCCACGGAATCCATAAACAGACTGGTCGTCGTCTCCCACCGCAAATATATTATGTTCTTTTCCTAACAGCAGCTTCACAGTCTGATACTGGATCCTGTTAATATCCTGAAACTCATCAATCAGAATATACCGGAACCTCTGCTGCCACATTCTCCGGATATCCGGTCTATCCCGAAGCAATTCATATGTAAATACGAGCATATCATCAAAATCAATCTTATTATTCGCCCGAAGTACCTCTTCATACTCCCTGTAAGCGATCCGGAAATCTTCCGGCTTCATGTTCATCGAATGATACTGTCCGATCGGTGTCAGTTCACTTTTTACCAGACCGATCTCTGCAATTACATTTTTTGCAAAATCATCCTGTCCATTGTATTCCATATTATGTTTTTCAATAATACTGCGAATGATCTGATATTTCTCCGATTCCAGTATGATATTGCTTCCATTATATCCATAGGCTTGACGTAAGATCATAAAGAATACCGAATGAAAGGTTCCAAAAGTAACACCACTCGAATATCCCATTATTTTCTCAAACCGGCTTTTCATCTCACCTGCTGCTGCCTTGGTAAAAGTGATCACCAGGATCTGACTTCCATTTACCCGACCATGCTCCAACATATATTTCACCCGGTGCGTGATCACCGTCGTTTTTCCACTTCCCGGTCCCGCCAGAACTAGCATTGGCCCTTTTTCATGCCGGATCGCTTCTAATTGTTCCTTACTGAATTGCTGTTTTTCTTCCAATCGTTCTTCCCTTCAACAGAAAAGAGAACAGGACGGATACAACCATCTGTCTGTTCTCTTTCTCTTTCCTGTTATAAAATTCTGCTGTAGTTCTTCTTTATCAGATTATCTACCGCAGCATTTCTTATACTTCTTACCACTACCACAAGGGCATGGATCATTTCTTCCAACCTTTGGAGGCTTTACAAGTGTTCTGGATGTCTTCTCTTTCTTATAGAGTTCATCTCTCTTTTCCTGTGTAAGGATCTTGTCCCATGCAGGTAATGTATATAACCATTCTGCATTGCATCCAACCATATTCATATACAGCTTCTCATAATCAATACCAAGTGTTACTTCTGAATCCTCTGTAACCTCGTCGAGATTATTCGATGTGATCAGACTGTCATCAATTCCATCCAGGAAACCGATCATGGTCTGGATACTTACTTCAAACTTCTCTGCAAGTGCCTTTACTGTTCCTTTTACAGGATCTGCCTTTGGATTTGCAAGAATTATTTCATAAATACCTTTTTCTGCCTGAAAATAATCAAACCAGAACTGCTTTCCTTCTGGTGTTCTGTCATCAAAACCATACGCATAATCGCGCCACTGTGATAATAAACTCATGTTACATACCTCGTTTCAATTTTTAAAACTTTATAGAGTATATCAGATAATCCCTTATTTTTCAACATTATTCTTTTTTGTTTCATCTGACGACACAGCCTGATCTGCCAGTTCTTTTCCTTTTGCTGTAAGCAGCTTTGTGATCAGACTGATTCCATAAAATAATACCGGGACCAGAATGCACAGAAATAATGCCGCTGAAAAATATTCACTGCCTGTTATTCCCAAGATAAATGCCCAGACAACCAGTCCAAGAATCACAAGGACCATAAGAAAGGCTGCTATCCGCTTCATTTTCTCCATTAAAGTTCTTCCTTTATCTTCTTAAAATATTGTTTTATGTTCTGCTCATATCCATTATCCGTCGGTTCATAAAACTGTCTGTCTGCGATCTCATCAGGCAGATACTGCTGCTTTACATAATGATTTGGATAATCGTGTGCATATTTATAACCTGTATGTCCAAGCTTCTTTGCTCCGCCATAATGTGCATCCCGCAGATAGACCGGAACCTGTCCTGTCTGCTCATGTTCCACAACATTTTTTGCAGAAAAGATTGCATTCACGATCGCATTACTCTTTGGAGCGCACGCCACGTAGATCGCCGCATGTGCAAGTATGATCTGAGCCTCCGGCATACCGACCCGCTCTACCGCCTGCGCACATGCTGTTGCAACACAGATTGCATTTGGATCCGCATTTCCAACATCCTCACAGGCACATATCATGATCCGTCTTGCTATAAATGTAATGCTTTCTCCACCGCACAGCATCTTTGCCAGATAAAATACGGCAGCATCCGGATCGGAACCACGCATACTCTTGATAAATGCAGAAATGATATCATAATGATTGTCTCCGTCCTTATCATATCGGAATGCTCTTCTCTGAATACATTCCTCTGCCACCGACAGCGTAATATGAATCTGCCCATCTGCTTCCGGTTCAGAAGAAAGAACTCCAAGCTCTACTGCATTTAGTGCACTTCTGGCATCACCTTCTGACATATCACTTAAGAATTCCACGGCATCATCATCTATACATGCATTAAAGGCTCCCATGCCCTTCTGGTCATAAACAGCCTTTAATATGATCTCTTTTATATTTTCTTTTGACAACGGTTTTAATTCAAAAATATTAGATCTTGAAATTAAAGCCCCATTCACTTCAAAGTAAGGATTCTCTGTCGTTGCTCCGATCAGGATGATCGTTCCATCCTCCACAAATGGAAGCAGATAATCCTGCTGTGATTTATTAAAGCGATGAATCTCATCAATAAAAAGTATGGTTCGTTTTTCATACATTGCCTTCATATTCTTCGCTTCTTCTATGATCTGCTCCATATCCTTCTTACCGGAGGTTGTTGCATTGATCTGCTTGAAATCCGCCTTTGTCGTATGTGCGATCACCATGCAAGCGTCGTTTTTCCGGTTCCCGGCGGTCCGTAAAAATCAGCGAGCTAAGCTTATCCGCCTTTATCGCACGATAGAGTAATTTCTCTTTTCCGATAATATGCTCCTGCCCGATCACCTCATCCAAGCTCTCAGGTCGCATTCGTTTTGCCAGAGGAGAATCATCATCCTTCTGGTTTTCTCTCATATAATCAAATAAATCCATTCTTATTCATCCTAAATAACATCAAGCTTCTTAAGGATCTCGTTGAATTTCATAATATCAATCGGTTTGCAGATGTAATCATCATAATCATCACTGGCCTGATTGCTGTCAAAGCTGGTTTCATCCAGTGCACTTGTCATAATAACCTTTGACCGTAACATTCTGGATACGCCATGCTTTCTCTCTGCATTTCGAATCGATGCAAGTACCTTATATCCATCGATCTTCGGCATCATGATATCCAGACAGACAAGTTCAAAATTTTCGCCCTTTTCCAAATGATTTACAAATTCATCAACAGCTGCAATTCCATCTGGTGTAATTACAACTTCTCCAAATTTACTTAAATATTTTGATAAAAACTTTGCATTTGCAACATCGTCCTCAGCAATTAATATTCTCATGACAAACTTCCTCCTACTTTAAAATCTAAGCATCTTTTCAATCTGGTTCAGCATCTCTTTTACTTCAACACGAAATGTTTTCTTGGAATATTTGGTTCTTCGCTCTAAAAGACCCTCTGTAAATATACCGTTAAACATCAATGTCAATTCCCGTGGGGTAAATACCTCCCGAATCTCTCTGTCTGCTATAGCGTCTTCAAACAGCTTACAGACAAATTCATTTCTCTTCAGAATACATTCAGAAATAACCTCTCGTGTCTCACTCAGATGCAATAATTCCTCATAATGCAGCATAATCGCACCCATACCGATATAATTATCATAATAGGTTGCATATGTATCTGCATAAAACCGTAACTTATCCATATTCGATCCGGTCTGGTGATCCACGGTCATCTGGATATTCTTATCAAATGCCGCATACTGTACGACCACTTCCGTCAATACTTCATCAATACCCCCGAAGTATTTATAGATCAAAGTTTCGGATATATTTTCCTTACGAGCCAGATTCTTGGTTGTCAGAGCATTCAATCCCAGATCGCCTATTAATTCAACTGCCGATGCAACGATCTTATCCCTTCTTGAAACGTAATTCTCAGCCACACCGTTCTCCTCTCAACACATAAACTTACACCCAATATATACTATATAATTCTATGTCATGCTCTTTCGTTTGTCAATCAAAAAAGCTTCAAATTAATATACGCAGAACACAGTTGTAAACTTCTCTTTTTTCTTTTGTTTTCAAGGTGCTTTTATGCCTGTGTTTCTGATGAAACACCTGTTTTTATACAGTTACAGTCGTCAGCATATGCTTTTTCCGGTCGTAATAATAAACATTATAAGAAAGGATATCCTGTCGGTGAAGCACACTGTCATTTGCTTCTTTCACAATATCTGCCAGCATCTTTGGCTCCGACACTTTTCCAGCCTCCACAAACATACACTCATGAATACTGGACGGCATAATATAGATACTGTCCCCGGCAAGCTCCGTACACATATCAAGGATTCCCCGGTACAACATAGCTCCGGCTCCGTTTAATCCCATTTCATTTGATATTACATACAGTTCTCCGCACTCGCCCGAAAACTCATCTTCCACAAATGCTGGAAGACAGTTTCTCGCCTTCAGATATGCTGTGATCCGGTCGATCACTGGAGGGAAATATCTTGGAGTATTCTTTTCTGCCAGTTGGTAAAGTGTCTTCGTATCTGTATGCCATCGTTTCAGATCATCCTCTGATACCGTTGAGGATGCCAGACCATTTTCACCTTTATGAAAGACACATCGAAATATGATCGCCAGATCATGAAACGGAATATACGGAACATGCTCCAGATATTCTTCATTCATACTTTGATTCACAACCGTATAGATCAGCCGGTTCTTCACCCAGTTAAAATCCATATAGTTCTGAATTTCATTGTCGGATGATACTTTGGTACATCGTTCCGTAAAGATATCCTTTATCCTCAAAACAACAGTATGTATCTCCTCCTTTTGAATATCCTCTCTGTAAAAATCATCAATATATATCGTTGGTGTTATCATGGAATTTCTGTCCCTTATATTGATTCCTGTAAGGATCAGCCCATTATTTTTTACAACTCTGGTAACCGCAACCTCCATATTGTCCGGTTCAAATAAAACCGCCAGCCCATCTCTGACTGTTTCTGTAAATTCATTAAATTTCATTTTATCTCTCCTTCGCAGCTTCTTTGTCTGAAACATTTCGAAAAAATGATAAAATCCGGATTCTATTACTGAAATATTTCTTCCATCATGATAAAGAATTTCCTATGTACCGTCAACATTTTGCGTGTGTTTATTTGTAACAGCTTGTGCGTTTCTGTAACAGTTTTTCTTCCGAACAAGCAAAAACGGATGTGTATTTCGCATCTTTCTTATCAAAATCTGCAAAAAACACATCCGCTCTTATATTTTTTTATCGATGGATAACAATGCTTTTATCCGCCTGCTCACAGGCAAAACCAGCCATCCCTATTTATATTCTTTTACACATTTTGTCAAAAAACTGACAAATGCGTCCATCTCTGCATCCGTTCCGATCGAGATTCTCAGATAATTGTCAATCCTTGGCTTATCAAAATAACGCACATAGATATTATTCTCTTTTGCCGCAGCAAAGATCTCCTTTGCAGGAATACTCTCATGTGTTGCAAATACAAAGTTTGCAGATGATGGCAGACAGGTAAATCCAAGCTCTGCTATCTCTTTCACAAATCTTTCTCTGGTTGCAATGATCTGTCCAACCTTCTCCCTGAAATATGCATCATCATGAATGGATTCTACACCGAGCACCAGAGACGGTCGGTTCATCGTATATGAATTATAGGAGTATTTCACATCATTTAAGGCTTTGATCAGTTCAGGGTTGCTGATCGCATAACCGATTCGAAGTCCCGCCATGGAACGTGATTTTGAAAAGGTTCTGACTACCACAAGATTGTCGTATTTGTCGATCAGCGGAAGTGCTGTTTCTCCTCCAAAATCAATATATGCCTCATCTACGATCACGATCACGTCCGGATTGTTCTTTATGATCTCCTCTACATGATCCAACGATTCGTAGATACCGGTCGGTGCGTTTGGATTCGGGAATACGATTCCACCGTTTTCGCCCTTATAATCATCTATCTTCAGACGGAAGTTCTCATCAAGTGGCATCTGCTTATATGGAATCCGGAAC
The DNA here is from genome assembly GCF_003480025.1 of Clostridium sp. AM46-21. Lineage (NCBI taxonomy): Bacteria > Bacillati > Bacillota > Clostridia > Eubacteriales > Clostridiaceae > Clostridium > Clostridium sp. AM46-21. The sequence goes on along the minus strand of NZ_QUIB01000001.1, from coordinate 24,923 downwards.
AGTTCTGCCCATACATCATAAAAAGAATATGTGATATCCGGAAACAGAATCGGTTTATCCGAATTAAAGAAGGTCAAAAATGACATTGCAAGTACATCATCGGAACCTACACCTACAAATACCTGTGATGCATCCACACCATGATACTCCGCCAGTGCATCCACCAGTGCGCCTGCTGTCGGATCCGGATATAACCGTAACAGATCCTCATTATCCTGAACCGCTTTTACTCTTGGAGACGGTCCATACGGATTCTCATTTGTATTTAATTTGATCACATTTGTATTTTTTGGCTGCTCACCAGGTACATATGGCTCAACCTGACGAATATTATCTCTCCATGATGCCATGATTTATCCTCCATGTTTTCTCTGCTAATCAGCAGGTTATCGTTTTCAGTTGTCTATTCTATCATTTTGCAGGATGAGATACAAGATAAGAATCATCTGACACTTATTTATAAAAGGACTCTCCAGTTATTCTCACATTTTCCCTGCACGACCAGATTTTCATCTCCGATCAACTGGTAATTATCATACCCCATTGTGACATCTGCAATTACATCAACTGCATTTTTTCCAATGCTTTTTTCATTATTAATCTGCTGCCTATTTCCTTGTGCAACCAGGTTAACAACCTTATTCTGCATCTCGTTTGAAGATTTTCTTGTTATTATAAATGAAACAACCCCTACTGTTATCGTGATCACAATAAAAAACAGCAGTATTGTCTTTGCCTTAAATTTTCGTATCTGAATTTCTGTTTTTGTATTTTCTGAAAATGCCATTTTCCGCTCCATATTCAAACCGACATACTACAACCTTCGTTCTATGCCGGGGATAGGTACATTCTATATCTGTACTGCCCGGATAGAAATGTTATACTCAATTTTTCAGATATGACAAATAAATCCTTTTATAACAGAATGTGTGTTTTCCAAATTCCGGCTTTGTAAAATAAAAATGATATTATAGCTCCAACAGCTGTCGCGATCGGTATAGATATCGCAATTCCTCTTACACCAAGTTCACAAAGGAACGCCAGAACATATGCTAACGGAATACGAACGATAAATGCAGATATCATATTTGTAACCAGCGTAATCCATCCATTTCCAGTTGCGGTTGAAACCGTATTAAATGACATGATAAATGGAAGTCCCACATATTCAAACGAAAAAGCAAAGATATATGGCAGACCATAGGCCAGGACATCTTCTTTTACGCCAAACAGATGAAATATCTGCTCCGGGAATATGTGCATCAACGTAAACACGACCAAAGACACACCAATACAGAGAACCAGACAACAGTGCATAGTCTTTGATGATCGTTTCACATCTTTCTTTCCCATATTCTGTGCGATCATAGCTGATGCAGCCGAGCTGATCGCTGCTTCCGGAAGAATAGCAAATCCATTAAAATTATTTACTATTCCTGCTGCAGCCGATGCCGCTACGCCCCCCGCCCTGTTAATGAATGTAGTCAAGATCAAAAACGAAAAATTTGTACCAACCATTTGAATACTAAGCGGCAATCCGGTACGAAACAGAGTGTGGAATTCCTCTTTTATAAAATGGAAAGAAGATGGTTTGAAATCAAACATAAAATCATGATGTTTTAAATATATTATACAAAATAACATCGAACAGCCCTGTGCAAATACAGTTGCAACAGCGGCACCACCGGCTCCTAAATGAAATCCGGCAACCAGCACCAGATCCAGAATAATGTTGATCACACATGCAATCATAACAAAGATCATCGGTGTCCGGCTGTCACCAAGTCCACGCATAATTGCACTTAATGCATTATAACCATAAATAAATAATAAGCCCAAAGTGCAAATAAACAAATACTGTTCTGCCTGTGAAAATGCCTCTTCAGGTGTATCAAGTAATCGAAGTAACGGCTGTTTTAATATAAATAACAGTACCATAAATACTGCTGCCATAACTGTCAATGTTATGAGTAATGTACTGATTGCTCCATTGATCTTATCCTTACGCTTTGATCCAAGATAATTTCCAAGCATCACAGTTCCTCCGCCTGACAGTCCCGCGGCAAGATTTGTCAGGATCACAAGCACCTGTCCTCCGATATTCGCTGCCGATATGGAATTTGTTCCGCCAAAATGTCCTAAAATGATCAGATCTATCAGACTGTATAAGGACTGGATCAAATTACTGATAAAAAACGGCACAGCAAACCATACAAGCTGCTTCCAGATATTCCCTTTTGTAAGATCATGTTCAAATGTACTCATGTCTGCATTCACCTCTTTTGTAATTAAAATGGTATATATTCTTTATTAAATCCATGTTTTTACTTCTAATTTATATACTCTAACATATTTATATCGCCAGACTGTATTGCCTGAATATTCTTTTTAATTCGTTCTTCTTTCCAGTCCCACCATCTGATTTCTTTAAATTTCTGAATTGTTTCTTCATCAAATCGTTTACGGATTGGTTTTGCCGGTACTCCTCCAACTATCGTATATGACGGCACATCTTTTGTTACTACTGCACGAGTGCCTATAATTGCGCCATCACCGATTGTTACACCAGACAAAATAACTGCTTCATATCCAATCCACACATCATTTCCAATTTTTAGTTTATCCTTATTAACAGGATAATGATACAAAACATTATTTTTTTCAAAATCAATCGGATCATGTACAAAATCGTTGTACATTGTATAATCCCCTACCTCTATATCAGGGGTATTTATTGCATTTTTCAGATAAACGATCTGTTTATCGAATGTTCTTGGGAAAATATTATCTTTCATTTTCGGCCTCCTGTTGTCGAAAATATCTGTATAATTCTCGAAATCTCCATAACTGCAACCTTCAGCATCACGCCACCGGACATTTTAGTTTGATGTATTTTTCTGCATTTCCTGTAGAAAATGATCCATGTGATCTTCCAGAAGCCTTATCACCCGACTCTTGTCATCTACTCCATCATATATGCTGTAAAGCAAAAAAATAGGTCCATAAAAATCAAGTGCTGTCTGCCTGGCTTTTCTTGCATCCCCCAGCATATTCGAGAACAAAGCTTCTATATAAGTTAATGGTCCACCTGCAAGATAATTCTGATATAACTGTGCCATCTGCGGCTCCCTGTACTGTTCCAATGTCAGCATCTTACGGAAACAGGATGAGAATTCTTCTTCTGTCCAGTGAAGAAACTGCACCTTTGTAAACTGCTTAATTTTATTATATGCTGTTTCTTTGTACTCAGCTGTAACCTTTTCCAGATCGCCCTCCGGCATTTCATACCGCTTTACTCTCTCCATATCCAGTTCATTCATTTTGTCAATAATACTGTCCAATATCTCCTGCTTGCTTTTATAATGCTTATACAATGCAGCCTTGGTTACTCCAAGGTTTGAAGCAATATCATTCATGGATGTTCCCATATATCCACTCTGTGCAAATAATTTTAAAGCTTCTTCCAGTATTTTGTCCTTTGTATTCTTTTCTTTAATCTCCACACTTGTCTCCTAAATCGGCCTCATCAATCGGTTACCTTTTGGCCACCTTATTATAGTTACCTATCGGTTACTTGTCAACAGCTATTATTTGAAAATAGAAAAGAACATCGTTAACTGCCTATCAAACTCTTCCACTTCCTGCTCGTCAACCAGATAGCCCTCCGGCAATCCGTGATAACGGATACCATACTCGCTTGCCTGTCTGAAACCACTCTTACCATAAAAATCAATATTTTCCTTCATGATATTATATTTTACAAAATCATCCAATGACACCGTCTCATACTTTTCAGGCATTCTCTCTTTATCATCCTCCGGCATATCATGATCTGATGCCTGCTCACTTTCCTGTTGCTTCATCCGCTCCACAATACAGTTAAAAATATCTTTTTTGCTCTTATAACGACGGTATAATCTCCCTTTGTCATACCAAGTTCTCCTGCTATCTGGCTGACTGAGACAGCCTCGTAACCATCCCTGGCGAAAAGATTAAGTGCCGCAATTAATATTTCTTCTTTCCTATTACTCATACTAATAACCTCCGGGCAAAAAATAAACGACCGTTTACACTTTTATTTTAGTAAACGTTCGTTTATTTGCCAAGGCTTCATTTTTTAACATTTAAGCAAAACCTGAAATGTTCTCATATCGGCTTTTACACAAAACAAATAAACTATAGCCGAACGGTATATTTGTTTGCATAATATACCATTCGGCTATGCCTATCATAAATAAATTTACTTACTAACAGAAACATCCATAATACAATCTGTCTGATCATAATCTATAGAAACACTATATCCATCATCCCGCTCCGCATCATAAGAATCCTCATCTTTATCTGCGTCCTTTGTATATCCCCTTTTCTTGCATAAATCCATATATTCCTCAAATTGTGACTCTGATACTCCATACACATCAAAGCATAGATAATCATCCAGATCTAATGTTACTTTTATAACTTCTGCTTCCGGCTTATCAATCTCTGTTCCAATCTCTTTTTCTGTCCATTGTACGGTCTCTTCACTATCAGATTCCAAGGAGTATTTCTGTGATTTGAAATCATAATATTCTGTATATAATCTACCATTACTTACGAATTCTATTGTTGCAATATCCGGCTGCATAAGTTCCAGATGTGCTTTATCCTTTAAATAATAAATTCCAGAAAAATAGTGACATGGTACGTTAGATACTTCATCTCCTTCTTTCACCAATCTTTCTACACTTGTATTCATTCCAATTGTTTCTTCTTTTATTTTAATCATATCGTCATCACTCAAATTAAATTTCCTCTCTATGTCCGAATAAAACTTTTGTTTTTCTTCTTCCGTTATTTCCTCTTTTTCAGTATAGTCCAGGCCGAAATAAACAATGTCCAACTTTGAATTATTTACATAATTCATCACAATATGTCTGTCTCCATCTATTATTCCTTCTCCTACATTCCAATCAATATCCTCAATTTTTACAGTTTCAGAGTCTGTTTTTTTATTATCTTTTTGCTCTTGATCTGTTCCTACACTGTGACAACCTGCTAGCAACATGATTGCCCCAATAAATGTTGTGATTATAATTTTCTTTTTACTTCTCATTTGTCTTCCCTCCATTTTCAGATTTTCCATTAATGCTATTAATATAAACTCTCGCCTGTTGAATAAGTTCCGTCATTTTTTCTGTTTCACATTCAAGCATTCTCACATGTACTTCCATCGCATCTTTTCTTACATTATCAGGTGCATCTATAATTTCTTTTACCTCCTCCAGTTTAAACCCAAGCTGTTGTAAGAAACGAATCATTTGTGCTCTCTGAAACGCCTGCTCATCATATAGCAAATGACCATATTTATTTTTTGCCGAAGGCTTCAATAAACCAGCCTGCTCATAACATTGAATACTTCTTCTTGAAACATTCAATCGTTCACACATTGTTCTTAAAGTCATTAGTTCCATATACATCCTCCTTCAGCCTAAATCTGCACGTTACGTGCTGTCAAAGGCTTTTATGATTTTTTATTTCATAAAAGAGAATGTTTTTTTCGCGAACCATTTCCCATGCTACAAATTATTCGGTTATGTCCCTCTTTGTATCTTCAATTAATTCATTCAGTTTTTTCATAGCACTCTCAGGTTTATTTCTAACCAGAAGATTTCTCAGTTCCTCTAAATCTCTTAACAATTTTCTGTTAAATGCTGTAAATATAATTGTATTATCTTCCGATTCTCTATACATATCATTTATCTCCTATTCAAATTCTAATTTTACTTTTCCGTTTGTTATGATCTTTCTGATGCTATTTCCAGATTAAATCTGCACGTTACGTGCTGTCAAAAAATTTTTCTCTTATAAAAGAAATTGTATTTTTCGCGAATATGAGAAGCTCTGAAAGATATTCATGAATTTGAAATCTGTCAGGCATGGGACAAAATGCCACATCTGGTTGAATTTACAAAGAACTCGAAGATCGTCATAAGTTTCCAAATTCAAGTAATCCATCTTCTGTCACTATTCCAGAAGAATCATTTGCTAATATTCTTGTATTGACTTTAGAAGATGCATCGTGATATGTTCGTTGTTTCTCCTTGCTGACGTACTTGCCCTCGGACAGATCTGTGTATCTTACATGCTTGAGCTTGTCTGTCTCTGTGCTGTTCTTCTCGTCAATCTTCGCCTGTACCTGCTTATACAGGTCATCTCCTAGCAGTTCCTTTAATTCCATTGTTCCATCCTTTCTGGCTTTAATCGTAGCCACACATGGCAGTTATCACTCTTGCCGGAGTTATTCTTTGTCGGTCACAGTTTTACTGCCTTGAGCCGATTTTGGGCATAAAAAAAGACCATGGTAAAAACACGGTCTGAATTATCTGCTATTCCGTTTCTACTCCACTATTACCCAGTCTTCAGCAAGACAATCGTTTATACTCGGCACCCACATGGAGTGTGAACCATCAACACATCTGATCTGCAGATATGGGTTACACTTGAATAAGTCACCCTCGCTGATTCCCCAGGCTTCTGCGGTCTGCTTGTTACATGGTATGCCATCAGGATATCCCTTCTGGAATACAACAAACATTCCTTTGCCATTCCAACCCTTTCTTGCAACTCTGAAGCCCTTCTTGAGCATTTCAAGAGCAATTCCAAACGTCATGTTGTCACATGGTCTGTATGCTTCGTTAAACTGCTTCTCCGGCGACCAGCTCTCATATCCATCTGAATATCTTACGAGATAGCCTTCATCTGCTGGATTTTCTTCCGCTGGAATCTGCCATCCTCTGTAATTGTTATAGTCGCCTCTTGTCATCGGTCTTGCCTCAATCTGTTTTGTTCCAATGTACTTCTGCATTCTTTCATCCTCCTATTTTTTGCATAAAAAAAACACCATACATCTCTGTACAGTGCTCGTAATCCATCTAGCATTATTTTCTATTCTTCTCCTATGTGTCTTTTGCCGGGTTTATATAGTTCTTCTATAACTCCATTGGCTATATCTCCGCCTACGTATCCTGGACCATACAACTTGTCTAAATGAGATAAAAATTCTGCATCACGAGGCAAAGTACCAAACTTTTCTCTTTGTTTATCATATTCTTCATACGATGTAATATTTAAAAATTCTTCTTTTAAATTCATTTTAAAGACTCCTCTACTAACCCGATTTCATATGTACTAAGGATTGTTTTATCTTTTTGATACACTCTGAAAAGCTCTGAGGTGGATTCCAATAAAAATTCAGTTTTTATACTTCCATCCGGATTAACAGCATCAGATATGCGGCTAACATATAACCTGCCTTGATATTCGCTAATAAATTTATCGCCATGCAAAATATATATTGCAAATTTTTGCCCTGCATCATTTTCGTATATTTCCGTAGTAATATTTTTATCGCTTAATCCCTCAGTTAAATATTTCTTATACTTTTCCACAACTTTAGGATCCAGCATACGTTCTTCTATCAGATGTCCAAATTCATGGTCTATATCCTCTTTCTCAGCGCCTTTGGCAACGTTAATAATGCCTTTTTTCACATCACAACTACTGCCGTTCTGCCCCATATTAAAGGTTACATCAGCCATTGCTTTCTGAACTTTATCCGGTAACTGTGAATATGCGTCAACAACAGCTTTTTCATCTCTAATAATGCCAGCATCAGACTTTGATGCCTTGAACATTATATCTCTTATATTATCACCGTTTTGGGTATTTGCAACATCTTTTTCATGCTCAATCTCAAACGACACCTTAAAGTACTTTGTCTGGTACTCTTCAAAATCCTTTGTCTTATCCAACCCGAAGTATTCCGCTCGCTTTCTCAGAGTCTGAAGCTCTTCATCATCCAGCGCCCATCTGGCACGCTGCAAGAGACAACACCAGCAGTTGCAGTCTTCCGCCGGATCTCCAAACATCCCCGGAGCATCTACTTGTACACCACCAGCTTCAAAAGGTTCATCTATTTCACGAATCTGTCCGTCAAGCAGTCTATGCAGATCTCTTGTATTGCCATCAAAAGTGGAAAGCCTCAGATCATCCATGTTCCATTCACGCCGAAGGAAATAGATCTACTCTGGAAGAACATAAACTATGGTGTTGTTGATATGATTCTAATTGGTATATACAGCGGATGGCGGCCACAAGAACTGTCTATCTTGAAAATAGCTGATATTGATCTGGAAAATAATACCATGTTCGGCGGTCTTAAGACTGATGCAGGGCGCAACAGGTGCGTTCCTATTCATTCAAAAATAAGAGATCTGATCATAAAACGAGTAGATCAGGCTAAAGAATTGGAATCCGATTATTTATTCAATGATCCAGATAGTCAGTCTGGTATGCGCATGACATACGACAAATACAGAAGCCGTTGGAATAAGGTCATGGGAAAATAAAAACTCTCCCACCGTCCTCACGATACAAGACATACATTTATTACATTGGCAAAAAATGCTGGCATGGATGAATACATCATAAAGCTGATAGTTGGTCATTCTATCGAGGATGTGACTGAGAAAGTGTACACCCACAGAACTTTAGATCAATTAAAAGAAGAAATAGAACTGATACAATAATAGCAAAAACCCCGGGAGCATATAATCTCCCGGGGCAATTATTTGTGTTCTACGACTGTGTTCTACCTGTGTCTTATTTGTGTCTTACGCACTAATTTTGGCACATTCTAGCAGAACCAGGAACCGCATAAATACTAGCTTTTTTAGAACTTACCAGCCTTTGCAGCTTCCTCGACAGAATCAATGCACCTAGTAAATTCAAGATAAGTCAAGCATGTGTGGCTTTCGGTGTGGCTTTTCGTTCAATAGCTACAGCAAGGCTAAACAATTTTCCTTCTATAATAAATGTGATACTATCCAGTCTACAATGATGAATTTTTCCCACTATAGCATCTAATATGACCAAATGCAAGCAAGTCACTTATACAACAATTTCATTATGCTAATTTACTTAGCTTCTCTATCTTTTCCTCAATTTCCTCTTGTAACTCTTTGTTATTAACAGAATTTCTGAATGCCTTCCTACACCACTCCAAACTTCTATTAATATCTTTTTCTTTTTCATAAATCTCTGCTATTCTTGCTATAATATTTGATATAATTGTCTCCACATCTGTTAAACTAACGTTAGCATCTTTTATGGTTGCATCCAAATCCATAGTAGCTCTGGCATCCAGACCAACCATTGCTGCCACCAGCATTCCATCTTTTAATATAAATTTGTCTTTATACTCTGATAAAGAAATTCGTTTCAAAAATCGTTCCATCATATAATTCCGCATCAAAATTTGCGCATCAGCAGATTTTTTCTTTGACAGATTCCGAATCAGATCTTTTAATTGCCTTGCTGTTGTTATCATCTAAAGTAGCACCTCCAAATATGGTCTTAAGACCGAATGGAAGTCTGGAACTGCCAAGTACATTAGGAATTGTTTGCAGGAAGATTGCACAGAAGCTGGATGGATTTGAAGGCTTTCACTTTCACCAGTTGCGTCACACCTACACAAGTAACCTTCTGGCAAACGGAGCAGCACCAAAGGATGTGCAGGAACTGTTAGGGCACTCAGATGTCAGTACCACAATGAATGTCTATGCTCACTCCACAAGAAAAGCCAAGCGGTAATCCGCAATGGTTGCTTTAATTATTCACCCTATCATACACCTTAATCATTTTCCCTGATCGTTCACCTTAATTGTTCACCTTTTTGTCCGAATGGAATAATTGGGGTTGTTCGGAGTAGTCCATTTGATAAAATCAATTTACTTTCCAATAACCTTTTCTCGAAGATCCAACTCTTTCAATATATCCTTTATCCTTCAGTTTTTTCAATCTCGCTGCTATTGTTTTTCTGCTTACCTCAAAATGTTCTGCGAATTGAGTAACCGTATAATCAGGATGCAGTTTTAAATAATTCAGCAGTTTGTTCACCTCATCATTCACCCCATCATTCACCTGTTGGCATGTTTGATCACCTGTTTTTGTATTAGTATCTCTTTTACGATACATATTAACTCTGAAATCACCATCAAAATCAATCAGCTCCGGCTTAGGTAATCCATACTCCTCACAGGCTGCGAATAACCTCGGTATTCCGGTTCCCCATTTTTCAATAATTTTCATGTACGCAAAGGCTCTTGCGATTGCAGGATTTCTCGGTCTTGAGTAACCTTCTATCATTTTTTCGATCGTAACATTATTCAGCAGCATGCCCGGCGAAGTAATCTCTAGCCTGTCATCATACAATGCCACTTGTATATTCCCCGGCTCAAGATAACTACGATGAGCTACTGCATTTGCAATCAACTCTCTTATGCTGTCTGTAGGAAGTTCATATACATCTTGTCTGTACATTCCCTTTATTGTCATTCCCATGTTAATTTTTTCAAGAACATACTGGTATGCAGCATCCATTTGTTCCTGAATGGAACCCTCAAACTCTCTCCGGTCAACAAAATGCGCCCGATTGGTTCCCTTGAACACACCGCACTGAATAACCGGCTGCCCCACCATCCGTCCGGTCAAAAGTGCATATGCATTGGTCGGATATACCTTTCCGCATTCCTCCTTCAGAACGCCCCATGAAATCAGTATATTTCTGGTGACATCCTTAATCTTCGCTTTTTCACTATCCTGCCATGTATTTCGCATAGCTGTCTCCTTCAAGCTCTTGCAAAGCTCCTCAATCTCACTGTCTGATATATCCATATTCTGACATATTTCACTGTCAAAATAACGGTTCTTCCCCTCCAGCATCAACTCTCTTAACATGTAATCCTCAACATGCCTAGTCGTACCTGCAACACGCACATAAGTACCATCAAACACGCCTTGTGATTTTATATAGTATGGACGCTCTGCCCCCGGAAATATCTCTATCACAATCACTGTCTTATCCTTAATTGTCTGCATCGCCACATCCGGCCTGATTACAGGTTCGCAAGAATCTGAAATAGCATTGGTAATGTCATCCATTGTCTTATAGATACTATCTTCATCCATTCCCACAACTTCTAAGGTCTTGTCCTCTATTCCGAAAACAATTTTTCCTCCCCTACCATTGGCAAAAGCTACAACAGTTTTCATATATTTTTCGCTTTTATCCGGTACTGCAACCTTATATTCAATATTTTTTGATTCGCCGGAAAACAGTGTCTCCTCTGCCATATTACTACCTCCAATATCAAAAATCTCGTTTCATCTCATTATTCATTTGCCAATACCTTATACATCTCCAGAATCCCAAATATTATTATAACATTTCATAGATATATGTGCCAGAAATGCCATGCATATTCTAATCTCCTTCGTATTTATTATTGAAGTTGTAATATACTTTCTCATTTGGAAGCACTGCCTTAATCGGATAAACTGACATCCCAAAAGAATCTGTAAAAATAACATCTTCTCCAATATGTTTTTCAAGAAACTCATCAGAAAAATCAGCTATTAAACCAATGCTAATAGCTCCATTCCTTGTAAAATTCAATCCTTCAATTTGTATACTCTTTTCAATCAAAGAACAATCTGAAGTGTGAAAAAAATTCAACAGCATTTTTTTAATATCTCGTTCGATTTGAATCTGATTATCAAGATAATATCTGATTGCTTTTTCTTGTTCAAATGAAATTACAGCATCTTTTTGATTTGAGTATATACACAGATACAAGTCAAAAGTTTTATCCCATAATGTAATGATAAAACTCTTCTTTGTGTACCAATCTGTTTTTTTAATCAAAGTTCCTAATACAGGATGCTCAATTATAGTTGGTTTATTTTTTTCTTTGTCTTTCCAAAAAAACATAATCTCTCCTTTAATGTGCCCAAGCGTAGAATTGATTACCAAGATTCCATACAATGTCTGGAACAATCCTAGTAAATCCTTCTATAGCAAGGCGTTTTTCTGTTTGAGCAAATGTACCTGAATTTATCGTATTAATTATATTTGCCGCATGGCTTACACCGCCATTATGTCCAAATACGCGTCTACTATGAAGAACTTCATCCATAATCGTAACGGTGATTTTTTGCTTTCTTGGTCTGTTCCTGCTAGGTTTCAACCTTAGCAGCAACTGTAGCTATATCAATTTTGGGCTTTAGCGTTCCAAGTGCTTCACTAAGCCCTTTTGAAGATTGTGTCACAAATTCATTTTAACCATTTTGAAAGGATTTTATAATCTTCTTCAAAACTAACCCTGTCTCAATTATAGCAAGACAGGATTAATCACTCAATTACTTTTTCCAAAAAGTTCCTTGGCTTTCTGCATTTCAATCTTCTCATGCAAGTTGGTGTTATACGACTTCACCTACCCTCACAAATTTACGTTGAATTAATTCTTCCTTTTCTCCCTGTGTACGAATCGAATGATCGAAAGGATCCACCACAAAAGTTTCCGTAATCCTAACTCTATAAGGATTGTTTCTCTTTCCTGACATTTTGGTGATACCCCCTGTGCCGTTCTTTCTTCGATAACTCATATGAATTACCTCCTATTCATAATTAATATTATTTCGCATAAAAAATTTGCGATATCCAATACAATCTGCCTTGCTGTTTATCTGATTTCTAACATTTTTTACATGTCTCACCAAAACAACTCAGACATTTATTCATTTCAGACACTGCAAATAAATTTTGCGATATTAAGAATTCATCAACTGAGTAATCACCTTATACTGAACATAACAACACAGGAACTACCCCCCCAACTCACACAGTCTACAGGGTTTGTGACTTGTGTGACTTGTTGCTTGTGACTTGCTTGCGACTTTTACGTGTCTTATGGACATAAAAATAGGGCTATCCAGACCGAATTACCTAGTCTGAATAGCCCGAAAAGTCTAGCTTTTAAGCCTTTTATTTAGAATTTACCAGCCTTTGCTGCTTCCTCTACAGAAACAGCTACAGCAACTGTCATACCAACCATAGGGTTGTTACCAGCACCGATCAGACCCATCATTTCTACGTGAGCAGGTACGGATGATGAACCAGCGAACTGAGCGTCACTGTGCATACGTCCAAGTGTATCTGTCATACCGTAGGAAGCAGGACCTGCTGCCATGTTATCTGGGTGAAGTGTACGACCTGTACCACCACCTGAAGCAACTGAGAAGTACTTCTTTCCTAACTCGTTACATTCCTTCTTGTAAGTACCAGCTACCGGATGCTGGAAACGAGTTGGGTTTGTTGAGTTACCAGTGATAGATACATCAACACCCTCTTTGTGCATGATAGCAACACCTTCTGGTACAGAGTTCGCACCATAGCAGTTAACCTTTGCACGAAGTCCTTCTGAGTAAGACTTTCTGAATACTTCTTTAACTGTGTTTGTATATGGATCATACTCAGTCTCAACAAATGTGAAACCGTTAATTCTTGAAATAATCTGAGCAGCGTCCTTACCAAGACCGTTTAAGATAACACGAAGTGGCTCTTTACGAACTTTGTTAGCTTTCTCTGCGATACCGATCGCACCTTCTGCTGCTGCGAATGACTCATGTCCTGCTAAGAAACAGAAGCACTTTGTCTCTTCTTCCAGTAACATCTTACCAAGGTTACCATGTCCAAGACCAACCTTACGTGTATCAGCAACTGAACCTGGGATACAGAATGACTGAGGCCTTCACCGATTGCTGCTGCAGCTTCTGAAGCCTTTCTGCAGTTCTTCTTGATTGCGATTGCTGCACCTACTGTGTATGCCCAGCATGCATTCTCAAAACAAATAGGCTGAATGCTCTTTACCTGATTGTATACGTCTAAACCAGCATCCTTTGTGATCTTCTCTGCCTCTTCGATTGAGGAGATACCGTAGCTGTTTAATACTTCATTGATCTGTTTGATTCTTCTTTCATATGATTCAAATAATGCCATTATATCGTTACCTCCTTCTATTATTTCTCAATCTCTTTGTCTGTACGTGGGTCGATGAGTTTAACTGCATCTGCAACACGTCCATACTGTCCACATGACTTCTCATAAGCTGTGTTAGGGTCATCACCCTTCTTAATGAAATCAGTCATCTTACCAAGGTTAACGAATTTATATCCAATGATCATACCCTCTTCATCAAGAGCGATAGCATTTACATATCCTTCAGCCATCTCAAGGTATCTAGGACCCTTCTTTAATGTACCGTACATAGTACCAACCTGTGAACGAAGTCCCTTACCAAGATCTTCAAGACCAGCACCGATAGCAAGTCCATCCTCTGAGAATGCACTCTGTGAACGACCATATACGATCTGTAAGAATAACTCTCTCATAGCTGTGTTAATAGCATCACAAACAAGGTCTGTGTTAAGAGCTTCCATAACTGTAAGTCCCGGAAGGATCTCTGCTGCCATAGCTGCTGAATGAGTCATACCTGAACATCCAACTGTCTCAACTAATGCTTCCTGAATAATTCCTTCCTTAACATTTAATGTCAGCTTGCAGGCACCCTGCTGTGGTGCACACCAGCCAATACCATGTGTAAAGCCTGAAATATCCTTTACTTCTTTTGCCTGTACCCATTTTGCTTCTTCTGGAATTGGAGCACATCCATGATGTACGCCCTGTCCAACTGGGCACATGTTTTCAACTTCCTGTGAATAAATCATTGTGAATCTCCTTTCGAAATATGAAAATCTGCTTAAAGCGGTTATGAATATCTATTCTTTTTTCGTAACCATCAGACATATTTTCTCATAAACCGTCAATTAAGTCTATACCAATTAATAAAAAATATCAATAAGTTTGTCTAAAAATTTGCCATGTTTTTAGATTCATATTATAATTATTTTGGTTTGCTTTTATCTTTTTAGATTTCGGTAAACCAATCCTACATTGTATAAAGAAAAGAGGAATATATATGCGTTTTATAGATCTACATGTCCATACAACTGCTTCGGATGGTTCTTTTACTCCATCTGAAGTGTGCCAGATGGCTCTTGATAAGGGACTTGCCGCTCTGGCGATCACCGACCACGATACGGTTGATGGAGTCCCGGAAGCAATCCGGTTCATGGAAAATCATCAGCCGGCCCCGGATACACAGGATTCTCTCCCTATGGAATTGATTCCCGGTATCGAACTTTCGTGCAACTATGGTTCACGCGAGATCCATATTCTGGGCTTCTATATGGACTATACCAATCCCGGACTTCTTGCTGAATTGAACGCTTTAAAAGATGCACGTTTTAATCGAAATGTGGAAATGTGCAAGCTGTTTCAGCGTGACGGCATCGATATGACCATCGAAAAACTTCAAGAGGGAAATCCGGATACAGTCATTACCCGTGCACATTTTGCAAGAGTTCTGATTGAGGACGGCATTGTCAAGAACAAGGATCAGGCGTTTAAAAAATACCTTGGCGAAAAATGCAGATACTATCTTCCGAAACCGGAGGTCACATGTGAACGTGCTCTCTCGATCATCAACCAATATGGCAAATGTGCAGTTCTAGCACATCCATTACTCTATAAGCTTGGTTATAACCAGATTGAGGAATTACTGGACTATCTGAAACCACTTGGGTTAAAGGGCTTAGAAGCTTATCATTCTTCTAATAATTCCTATGAGAGCGGAAAGCTCCGGGCGATTGCAGACAGACATGACTTGTTTGTCTCCGGCGGTACGGATTTCCACGGTGTGATCAAACCGGACATCTCTCTCGGAACCGGTCGCGGCGGTATGCGGATCACCACAGGAATTCTGGACAATATTAAAGCGCATCTTTTTTGAAGAACAGAAAAAAATCTCCATATTCAGATTTTCTACTGAACATGGAGATTTTTCTGTTCTGACATCTTCTTATTTAAAAAGATATTCTTTATTTCTTTTCCTTATCTTCTTCCACTACTGCTGCATTCTTCTTTTCAAGCTCAGCAACTGCATTCTTATGCATTGGAATACGACAGTTCTTGTTATTACCAAACTCAACAATGATAGTTGTGTCATCTACAATATCAAGGATTGTGCCATAGAAACCACTGGTTGTCATAATATTGTCACCCGGTTCCATCTGGTTATGCATTTCTTCTGTCTTAGCCTTCTGCTTCTTCTGTGGACGGATCATCATGAAGTAGATAATTGCAGCAAAGATCAGGATATATACAACGATAAACATTGTGCTGCTACCTGTATTTGCTGGTGTACTACCGCTTAAAACCATTCCTAATGTGTTCATAATATTCTCCTTCTAAACTTCATTTGATGTTAAACTCTCTATCATAGACTTTTTATACGATGCATATGAGCCTTCTTCGATAGCCTGTCTAATCTCTTTCATCATATTATTATAAAAATACAAATTATGCAAGACGCAAAATCTCATACCAAGCATTTCATTTGCCTTTAACAGATGTCTGATATAACCTCTGCTGTAATGCTGACATGCCGGACATCCGCAACCTTCTTCAATCGGTCTGTCATCTGTCTCATATTTTGCATTCTTCAGATTCAGTTTTCCATGTTTTGTGTATACATGTGCATGTCGTCCGTTTCTGGATGGATATACACAGTCAAAGAAATCCACACCACGGTCAACTGCTTCGAGTATATTGATCGGCGTTCCGACACCCATCAGATAAACCGGCTTATTCTCAGGAAGATATGGCACGGTTACATCCAGAATATGATACATTTCCTCCGCTGTCTCTCCAACAGCCAATCCACCAATAGCATACCCCGCAGATCCAGCTCTGCAATTCTTTTTGCATGGTCAATACGAATATCCTCATATACTGCGCCCTGATTGATTCCGAATAGCATCTGTTCCTTATTGATCGTATCCGGCAGGCTGTTTAAACGTGTCATCTCTGCCTTACAGCGCTCCAGCCAACGATAGGTTCTGGCAACCGAATTCTCCACATAAGAACGTTCCGCCTTTGCAGGTGCACACTCGTCAAACGCCATTGCGATCGTAGATGCAAGATTAGACTGGATCTGCATACTTTCCTCCGGTCCCATGAATATCTTGCGTCCATCTACATGCGAGTTAAATGTAACGCCTTCTTCTTTAATCTTTCGAAGTCCTGCAAGCGAGAACACCTGAAATCCGCCAGAATCCGTAAGAATTGGACGATCCCAATACATAAACTTATGTAAACCGCCCATTTTCTTCACAACCTCATCACCCGGTCTTACATGTAAATGATAGGTGTTTGATAATTCAATCTGACAGCCGATTTCTTTCAGATCTGTCGTAGCAACTGCGCCTTTGATCGCAGCAGCAGTTCCCACATTCATAAATACAGGAGTTTCCACTGTACCATGAACAGTCGTAAAGGTAGCTCTTTTTGCTCTGCCATCTTTACAAATAATTTTATACATAATTACTCATTCTCCTTTAATATTCTTTCTCTATAATGCCCCAGTCTGAACGGAAATGCAACAGTTTCTTCTTATTAATTTTGTTTCTATCCACAATACGATTGAAAACTGTAACATTTGTACCAAATATAATGACTATTTTTTATTTACTCACTCTATTTTTAGTCATATTTACTTGTTTTTTATCAATTTTCATCGTCCTTTACCGAACCTTTACCGAAAAATATTGACTTTTTGTGCAATCTTCCTATAATGATAAACGGAAAAAAAATATTATAAATAAGAAGAGATACTACCATTATGATTTTCAGGTATCTCTCAAGAAGGAGGAAACATGTTAGCATCCATCTTAGCAGTAACCATCTTCCTGGCTATGTTTGTGCTGATCGTTCTTGATAAGATCGAACATTATCTTATAACGCTGGGCTGTGGATTACTCACCATCATCTTTGTCCTTGGTATCTGTCTGCACAGTGGACAGGCTATCATGGAAGTGTTAAACGTTAAAAGCATTTTTACAACCAGCTTCTGGCATACAGTTGGACAAGCATCTGAAGATTCCAGCGGTATCAGCTGGGCGACCATTATTTTTATTGCCGGTATGATGGTCATGGTTGAAGGTATGAAACGTGCAGGTTTCTTTACATGGCTCTGCATGCTGATTGCAAAGCTTGTACGATACAGAATTGTTCCAATTCTGATCACCTTTATGATCCTGTCAGCATTTCTTTCCATGTTCATTGCAAGTATCACGGTTATTCTGTTCCTTGCAGCTGTAACAGTAGAACTCTCACAATTATTAAAATTCAATCCGGTTCCAATGATCTTGGCAGAAGTCTTCTGCTCCAACCTCGGTGGAACTGCTACCGTCTGTGGTGATCCACCAAACATCATCATCGGTACCTCACTTGGATTTTCATTCTTTGATTTTCTGACAAATACCGGTGTGTTTGTTCTTATTTCACTGGTTATTATGATTGTCTATTTTTATCTTGCTTTTCGTAAGGAATTAAAGCAAAATGAAGGTGGGGTTGATACCTCAACAATACCAAGTCCTTCAGAAGCAATTACAGACAAATCCGGATTTATCTTCAGCTGTGTTATTTTCCTGCTTTCTGTTGTTCTGCTTCTTACACAGACACAGACAGGGCTGACAGTTGCTGCGATTGGTGTTATAATAGCTATAATCACACTGATCTGTTCCGGCAGACATGTACTGGAACTTTTAAAGAAGATTGATTACAAGACACTCTTATTCTTTATTGGTTTATTTGTTGTCGTTGGTGGTTTGGAGCAGACCGGTATTCTGGAAGTCATTGCAAAATTCATCAAAAACGTCAGCGGTGGAAATATGTATATCATGGTTGCTATTATCATCTGGCTCTCAGCTATCTGCAGTGCCTTTATCGATAATGTTCCATTTGCTGCTACTATGGTTCCTGTTATCAAAGAACTTGCAGCAGGTAATGGTGGGGTTCTTGCCGTCCTTGCCTATTCATTAGCCATTGGTACAGATATTGGTGGAAATGCAACACCTATCGGTGCTTCCGCAAATGTTGTTGGTACTTCAGTAGCTGCTAAAGCAGGTCATCCGGTCGGATGGGGCGAATATTGTAAGAAGATGGCTCCTGCTACTATTCTTGTTATGATCATTTGTACACTCGGTGTATTTATTCGATATAACAGCGTCTTCTAAGAAACTTACATATTTTTAGGGAGGTTATAAAATATGGACAAACAGGTTATTATCACGATCGGTCGTGAATATGGAAGTGGCGGACATGTAATTGCTCAGGACATTGCAAAACGTTTTAATGTCCCATATTACAATCGTAATCTAATTGAAGAAGTTGCAAAACAGAATAATTTTGATACAGATAATATTAAAGACTATGATGAGTCACCTAGAAAATATCTGTTCTCTCGTACCGTTCAGGGATACAGCAATTCTCCGGAAGAGATTCTTGCCGGTCTTCAGTTCGATTTTATAAAAGAAAAGGCAGCATCCGGAGAATCCTTTGTAATTGTTGGCAGATGTGCCGACTATGTATTAAAGGATATGGATTGTGTAGCTTCATTCTTTATTGTCGCTGATGCCGAAGCGAAGTTACAGCGTACTATGGAAACCAAGCAGTTATCCCAACGTGATGCTGAAGCTACGATCAAACGTCATGACCGTAACAGAAAAACATATTACAAGGATCACACTGATATGGAATGGGGCAACAGTAAGAACTATGATATGACGATCAATTCAACCGTCCTGGGCTTCAAAAAGACCGCCGATATCATTGAAGATTTTGTAAAAACAAAATTTGATCTGTAATTCATAATTTACTGACAGAAACAAAGCCGGGTATGAAATGTCATATCCGGCTTTCTGCTTTATTCATATCTCTCGTCAATTACACGTTTTGTCTTCTTCTCACTTCTTGGAAGCACCCCAATCTCTACAACCTTAACAAGTGGGGTAAATCCAATCCGACTCTTTACTCTCTCTGCAATACGCTTAGATAACTCTACGAAATCTACGCTTCCATCCGTCTCTACATAGATTCTCATTGTGTCTTTTCCATCCAGATGGGAGATACGAATCTGATATTCACTTGATAATTCAGGGAATTCCTTCAATACTTCTTCAATCTGGCTTGGGAATACATTTACACCCTTAATTTTCATCATATCATCCGTTCTTCCCATAATCACACCTAACCTTGGATGCTTGCATCCACATGGGCAATCTCCCGGAATAATTCTTGAAAGATCATGTGTACGATAACGAATCAGAGGTGCACCCTCTTTTACAAGCGTTGTTATAACAATCTCACCCATTTCGCCATCCGGAACCGGCTCTAAGGTTACAGGATCAAGAATCTCGATATAGACATAATCATCCCAGTAATGCATACCGTTGTCATATTTACAGCTGATTCCGATACCCGGTCCATAAATCTCTGTCAAACCATAGATGTCATATAATTCAATTCCCAGTTCCTCTGAGATACGTTTTCTCATCTTTTCGCCCCAGCGTTCAGAACCGATCACACCCTTCTTCAGGCAAATCTTATCTTTGATACCACGTTTCTCGATCTCCTCTGCAAGAAGAAGTGCATAGGAAGACGTCGAACAAAGGACAGTAGATTTCATGTCCTGCATCATCTGAAGCTGTTTATCCGTATTTCCTGGTCCCATAGGTATGACCATAGCACCTAACTTCTCTGCTCCGTTCTGGAAGCCGATTCCTGCCGTCCAGAGTCCATATCCCGGTGTGATCTGAATACGATCCATATTCGTGATACCTGCAAGCTCATAACAACGCTTGAACATAATCGCCCAGTCATCTACATCCTTTGCTGTGTATGGAATAATAACCGGAAGTCCTGTTGTTCCTGATGATGAATGGATACGAACGATCTCACTTTCCGGCGCTGTCATTAAACCAAGTGGATATGCATCTCTCAGGTCTTTTTTTTCTGAAAATGGAAGCTTCTTAAAATCCTCCGGTGTCGAAATTCTTGTAATTCCTGCTTCCTCCAGCTTCTTTCCATAAAAACTTTCAGCCTTAATCAATGCTTCGATCTGTTTATTGACCTGACTGATCTGTAACTCTGAAATCTCCATTATTTATCCTCCAAACTTTCTATTTTATAAAATATTTTTATTGTATATAATCAAGTGCTCTGAAATTCAGCTCATGTAATTTTTCCGGCAATCTTTTTATCAAAGCCTGTTTGATATCTTCTTTTTCAAGTCCAAGCATACCGGTCGAGATTGCGGCTCCAAGCATCAGGACATTTAACACCTTTGCAGACCCAAGAGTTTCACATGCCTGATCTGTATCGATCACCAGAACCTGATCTACCTGTGTCTTCAAATAATCAATCATAGATGCTCCGTTATAACCGGTCTTCGCCAGCGATGCTGTAACCGGCATAACCGCACGATTGCTGACGACTACTGCTCCGTTTTTTTTCAGATAAGGAAGCATCCGCACCGTTTCTCCCGGTTCAAATCCCAGGATCATATCTGCTGTTCCTTTTGCTATCATTGGTGAATACAGATTTTCACCCATTCTTACATGGCTGAATACGCTTCCTCCGCGCTGTGCCATACCGATCGTTTCCGCACTCATAACCGGGATTCCTTTCTCCATAGCTGCGGCTGCGATCAGCTTGGATGCAAGCACTGTTCCCTGTCCACCGACACCACACAGAATAATATTCTTATTCATTATGCCTGCCCCCTTTCTTCTTGTCCGTCCCCGATTGCATGTACCGGGCAGAGTTGGCTGCACAAAGTACATCCTGTACAGAGACTTTCATCGATACAAACCTTGCCTTCAAATGTGTAAAGTGCCGGACAACCGATCTCTCTGATACATTTCTGGCAACCTATACATGCATCTGTATCTATATGCATACATCTGGACGACTTCGTAATGGCTATACATGGAGATTTGAAAATAATTGCCTTCACACCCGGTTCTGCTGCAACACGCGCAACTGTCTGTACCGCTGCTTCATGCTCAAATGGATTGATCGTCTCTACTGTCTTAAGACCAATTCCCTTTAAGATACCAACAATATCAATCTTATTTACAATATCTCCCATCATCGTATGTCCGGTTCCAGGATGTGGCTGGTGTCCTGTCATAGCCGTCGTGGAATTATCAAGAACGATCAATGTCATATCTGCCTGATTATAAACCGCATTTACGACGCCGGGAATTGCTGACGCGAAGAATGTAGAATCTCCAACAAATGCAAAACATGTCGTATCCGGTTCTGTATGATAAACACCCTGCGCAATTCCAAGCCCTGCGCCCATACACAGACAAGTGTCAACCATATCAAGCGGCATGGCATTTCCAAGTGTATAACATCCGATATCTCCGCAAAAGATTGTCTTCTTTCCCTTCATAGCGCATTTTACATCATAAAAGGAAGCACGATGAGGACAACCTGCACATAATACAGGTGGACGTACTGGAAGCTCCGGCATCTCTGCCAACTCTTCCGACTGATTGTTCTTTTCACCTGCGGTAAGCGCCTTGTACCGGTCTACTGCAATACCCTGATCCAATAAGAACTGTGTGATACTGTCCTTTACACTGTCAATCGTGTTCTCACCTGAGGCTGCTACATGACCGGTCAGCTTACCATAGATCTTTACCGGGAGATGATATTTGCCCGCTATATAGGTAAGCGCACGTTCGATCACCGGATCTAATTCTTCCACACATAAAACCGCATCTAACTGTTCCAGATATTCAACTGCTTTTCGTTCCGGGAACGGAAACGGGGTCGCTACTTTAAATATCGCTATTTTTTCTGCATCGTCTCCCAGGGCTTCCATTGTATATGTATAATTGATTCCACCGGTTGCAATACCAAATCTTGTCTCTGTCTTCCTGCTCACAACATTTCTGTCATATTCAGAAAAGGCATCCCCCAGCTCGACATTTCGCTTTTCAATATTCCGATGTGCCTGAAAGGACAGCTTCGGGAAAATAACCCACCGTTTGGAATCTTTCACAAATCCCTCCGATTCATTCTTTTTGTATTCTGCTGCATCCTTTACTTCAATCGTTGCATATCCATGACACACTCTTGTTGTCGGTCTTAAGAATACAGGTGTTTTATATTTTTCCGAGTACTCAAAAGCCTCCTGTACCATTTCATAAGCTTCCTGTGCCGATGTAGGATCAAAGCATGGAACCTTTGAAAATGCTGCAAATGTCCGCGTATCCTGTTCTGTCTGTGATGAGATTGGCCCCGGATCGTCGGCAACCAGAATCACCATACCGCCTTTTACTCCCACATACTCCAGACTCATCAACGGATCAGATGCCACATTTAATCCGACCTGCTTCATTGTTACCATAACTCTCGCGCCTGAATAAGCAGCACCGGCTGCTACCTCCATGGCAACCTTCTCGTTAACCGACCATTCTACATAACAGTCATTTGTTCTGTTCTTTGCAACCGTCTCAAGTACCTCTGTCGATGGCGTTCCCGGATATCCGGAAATCAAATTTACCCCGGCAGCAATTGCCCCAAGCGCAATTGCTTCATTTCCCATTCGAAATTCCTTATGCATCTTTCTAACTCCTGTAATAATCTTGTGAATGATTTTTATTATAAATCTTTAAAATGAAATTCTTTCTTTCCTGTTGCATAATCATCTACAATCTGTCCACATCCAAACAGTTTGTATTTATAAGTAACAAGCCCTTCCAGACCAACCGGACCTCTTGCGTGGATCTTTCCTGTACTGATTCCAACCTCTGCACCAAAACCATAACGGAAACCATCCGCAAACCTAGTTGAACAATTCTGATAAACTCCGGCAGAATCTACCATCTGCATAAATAATTCTGCAGTTTCCGCATTTTCGGTAATGATACTGTCTGTATGATGGGAACCGTATTTATTGATATGTGCGATCGCATCATTTACCGTATCTACAATCTTAACAGAAACAATCAGATCCAGATATTCTTTGAACTCCTGTTCACCGATTGTCTCTCCGCCAATCAGATCTGTTACTTCCTTTGTTCCACGAAGCGTAATTCCATTTTCCTTTAATGCTTTTGCAAGAACCGGAAGAAATTTTCCAGCTATATCTCTATGGATCAACAAAGTTTCCACTGCATTACATGCTGCTGTATACTGGGTCTTTGCATCGATAATAATCGGAATCGCTTTATTTGGATCATAATCTCTATCTACATAAATATGACAGATTCCATCTGCATGTCCCATAACAGGAATCTTTGTATGATTCATAATATACTGAACGAAACTGTTCGATCCTCTCGGTATCAGAAGGTCAACCGTCTCGTGACACGACAGAAGTTCATCAATCTCACTGTGCTGCTCTGCCTGAAGCATACAATCTGCCGGCAACCCTGCATCTATTATACTATCATGTATAATCTGAAACAGGATACGATTGGTATATGTTGTCTCCCTACCACCCTTTAGTATCGCACAATTTCCACTCTTAATACAAAGAGATGATATCTGAACAAGTGCATCCGGTCTTGCTTCAAAAATAACTCCGATAACACCAATCGGACAGGTGACACGATTCAGAACTAATCCCTCATCCAACTGGCGTTTTAATGTCACCTTTCCTAATGGATCAGGCAGAGCAACTAACTGCTCAATTCCTTTTATAACATCTCTTAGTTTTCCCTCATCAAACTTCAAGCGTTTCATTACTGCCTGTGCAATATGATCTTCTTCTGCCGCTGCCAGATCTCGTTTATTCTCTTCAAAAATCTTTGCCGCATTTGCCCTTAAATTCTCTGCAACCAGTAGAAGTGCTTTATTTCTCTGTTCTACCGAAGAAGCTGCCAGATAAGGTGCTGCCGCTTTCATTTTTATTGTTTCTTCTTTTATTCCCATACCTTTTTCAATAGCTGCCTGCTATTATATTTCCTTTCTATTACAATACATCTGTAATTATTGTTCTTGTTTATCTGATATAATATATCAGATATATACCCTTTTTCGCACTGTTTATGTATGATTCACCATATCTATTTTATAATAGATTTATGTATGTAATTGCAAATAAAAATACATAATCTTT